>JAYUQS010000210.1:0-2794 GCA_043756645.1 Hyphomicrobiales bacterium
CGATGACAGTCGCAAATTGAGGGTGCAAATGAATGATGCAACGCGCATGGGGCAAAGCGGCGTGCAATCGTCCATGCAAGGACCAAGCTGTCAAATCCGGTGCATTCGGTCTTTGCATTGCAGCTTTATCATCAACATTTAAGTGTAGCAAATCTGATGCCCGTACTTTGGAAAAGTGCCGCCAACGCGGATTCATCAAAAAATTCTTGCCGTCTGGCGATGTCGCCAAACTGAAATGATTGGCCACAGCTTCGTGCCAATTGTTGCGGGCTGCCAATCGAAATGCAGCCGCCAGATCGACACGCAATTGCCATTCTGCTGAACCAGAATTACGCGAAGCGAGGTTTGTTACGTTAGTCATGTCACATTCTCCTGAGCCGCCAAAACTAAATCGAAGAAGCATATGAAACAAGTCCACATTATTCTGACGTCTTGTGTAACCCCGAAACATTCTCCATATGTGAACAACTTGAGGTAGATAAATGTTTCGACTTGTTTTGACGCATGTTTGTGTTGTTGCATTCTTGGCACTTTCTGCTGCTGGCGCATTGGCGCAAACAGCAGAAATGGGCGGTCTTTCTTTTATTAAGCGTCTGAAACTCGCCAGGGCGGGAGATGATGTAGCAGCCCTTTCCGTTGCAGTTGACTATGAAAATGGCTCAAATGACGCCCGCAAAGATCCAGTTGAAGCAGCCAAATGGTATCGCCAGGCGGCGCTCGCCGGAAACATGGAAGCGCAGTTTTTATTGGCTAAGCTTATTGCCAAAGGTGCTCCGGGTTTGAGCGTTGACGTTGCGGATGGCATAAAGCTAATCTTATCGGCTGCAGAAAAGGGCTACGCACCTGCCCAAAATGAACTGGGACTGCGCTATCAAAAAGGGGTTGGTGTCGCAACAAGTTCGGTTGAAGCTGCTCAATGGTACCAAAAAGCCTCAGACAAAAATTATCTTGCTGCACACGTCAATCTTGGTTTGTTATTGGTGAAAGGCGAGGGCATTTCGCAAGATTTCGCAAAAGCATTGGTGTTGTTTCAAAAGGCCGCTGATGGTGGCGATGCTTGGGGCTTGAACAATCTTGGCAGCATGCATGAAATGGGATGGGGTGTGCCCAAAGATATTGAAAAGGCCAAGCAGTTTTATAGCCAGTCCGCAGCAAAGGGTAACGCTATGGCACCTTTGAACCTCAGCCGATTAGGCGGCCTTTAGTTTGCCTTAACCACGTTTTCAAACCGAAGATTTACTTCAACGCGCGATAACATCTCAAACTTTTCTTCCGTAGTGGCGGCAAGAGACAATTGAATTGTGGGGTCTAATGATGTTGCGTAAAGTGTTCTCGATTGTTTTGTTAGGCCTTGCGGTTTCGCTTGCCGGTTGTTCATCGAACAAGTCCACAAAACCACTCGGATCAAAGGCATTCGCCGCAAAACCGTTGCCATCCAAAAATCGATTTGGTGAAAGCCTTGCGGGCTTTGCGGGGAATGGCAGTCCTTACTTCAAAGGCTCAGGCAAAATTCCGCGGGGTGGTGGCAAGTTCCATGTCGGAAAACCCTACCAGGTGGCCGGTAAATGGTTCACCCCAAAAGAGCAGCCCGGTTATGACCGCAAGGGGGCCGCTTCTTGGTACGGCGAAGCTTTTCACCGCCGCAAAACGTCAAACGGCGAATATTTTGATATGAATATGATGACAGCAGCACATCCAACGCTGCCAT
Organism: Hyphomicrobiales bacterium; assembly: GCA_043756645.1. Taxonomy (GTDB): domain Bacteria; phylum Pseudomonadota; class Alphaproteobacteria; order Rhizobiales; family Aestuariivirgaceae; genus Aestuariivirga. The sequence goes on from JAYUQS010000210.1 coordinate 1,709, forward strand.
TGCCGAGCTACGCAAAAGTCACAAATTTAGAGACTGGTACAACAATTGTCGTTCGTATCAATGACCGTGGACCTTTTGTTGGCACCCGCATTATCGATCTTTCGAAACGATCTGCCGAAGCCTTGGATTTCAAGAGCAAGGGCAAAGCCAATGTGCGTGTGCAATGGATTGGCAACGCACCTTTGAATGACCAAGGCTCACATCTTGCGATGATGAACAAACGAGCACAATCTGGTGCATCCATGAACACGTTGGTTGCATCTGCCGGTGGTTCAACAAAGCGCGGCAATGTTCAGGTGGCAGAGGTGGAAAATTCTGTTTTTCAACAAGCCTCATTTGATGCTCCAAAGAAAAAGTTACGGGCGCGGGGTGAAGCGCAAATTGTTCAAGTTGGCGCATTCAAAAGCTTAGATGGTGCAGAACAAGCCCGTGCTGTATTGGCAGCAATTGGGCCGGTTCAAGTTTATGAGTGGGAAACTGCCAATGGCCCGCTTTATAAAGTTCAATTGGGGCCTTTCATAAGTTCGGTTGGTGCCGATGAAGCTTTGGACGCTGTAAGAGCTGAGGGCTACAAAAAAGCTGTTTTGGAAACCGCACGTATTGAACAGGTTGCCGTGCGCTATTAATTGCTTTCGCGGCCGCCGTCTCCTATTCTGGTCGGATGTTGCACAGTTTAAGCGTTATTCTCACACTTTTGTGTTGGTTCACCTCTGCTTTGGCCCAAGATGCAGCGGAAACGCCTCCGGCTTTTGAAACACTTGCTCCCAATGCCATCCTGATTGATGGCAAAACAGGTGAAGTGTTTTTTGAGAAAGCCGCCGATGTGCCGGTACCGCCAGCCAGCATGAGCAAACTCATGACGCAAGCAGTGGTGTTTGATCAATTGAAAGCCGGAACGTTGAAAGACGATCAGGAATTCGTCATCAGCGAAGACGCATGGCGACGCGGCGGTTCGCCATCCGGCGGTTCAACAATGTATGCAGAATTGAACTCAAAACTGCGCATCATTGATTTGTTGCGCGGTGCAATCATTCAATCCGCCAATGATGCTTGCATCGCATTGGCTGAAGGCATTTCCGGCTCTGA
>JAYUQS010000211.1:0-7439 GCA_043756645.1 Hyphomicrobiales bacterium
TGCAAAAAGCTCAATGGCGACTAAAGCGACTGCGACAAGTGTAAGTCCCACCCAGGTGCCGGATGCAAGAAGCAACGCAAGAACAGCCAGAAGTGTGAATAGGAGTTCGACGTTTTCCATTATTTCACACTGCGATCACAAAGCATCTGGAGAAGCCGGAATCTGGTGGTCGCCGGTCAGCAACAAACGCAAGCTATGATCAATGACAGCGATGGACAGCAGAGTCATCCCAATTGCCATGGAGAGTTGGGGTATCCAAATAGGGGTTGCATCCAAACCTTGACTGATATCGTTGAGCATCCATGACCAATAAATCATCGACCATGCAAACCAAGCCAGCCACAGGGCAATCGCAGAGGATACGAGGAAAGAAAACCATTCGGCGTAGACGCGAAAGCGACCCATCATTGACAGGAAAAGTTCAATCCGAATGTGTGTCCCACGATTGAAAGCATGGGCGAAAGCGAGAAATGCGGACGCCGCCATGAAGTAACCCGCGTAATCTGTCAGGCCACTGATATTGATACCGACAAGGCGACTTCCCACTTGTAACATCGTCGTCAGGAAAATGCAGAGCAGAAAAAATGCGGCAAGATATCCGCAAGCCGAATACAGTCGATCTAAAGCCGACCAAACACCACCCAACGGGTGGCGCTCCAAAGTCGCGGTATCATTCGCCGATGTCATAGACATTCTCAGTCCCTATTGACCGAGAGTCTTAGTGTCACTTGGTAAATGTTGTCATAACAGATTTACCAACCGCCCCAGCTTTGGTTGCCCATTCTGTAGACATTGTTTGACCAATCTTGACCAATTCTGCGGCCAGTGTTTCTGACGGGGGCAACACTTTCATCCCGTTGCCTTTCAGCGTCACCAAAGCTTTTTCATTGGAGAGTTTGGATTTTTCCAATCCGGCAGCTTCAGCTTTCAAGGCGCAGTCAGACACCACGGCTTGCTTGTCTTTGCTCAAGGCATCCCAAATACCTTTATTGAGAATAATGGCATTACGGGGCATCCACGCTTTTACTTCGTAGAAATGGTCCAATTGTTCCCAAACCTTGCTGTCTTGGCCTGTCACCGCTGAGGTTATGAGTGAGGAAATGACACCTGCCGCCATGGCTTGGCTAATTTCAGCAGCTTCAATGGAAATGGGTGCCATTCCAGTCAATTCTGCAAGACGTGCGGTCGCCTTGTTGTAGGAACGTACTTTTACACCGGCCATATCAGCGACCGAGTTGATATCTTTCTTGAAGTACAAACCCTGTGGAGGCCAAGGCACGGAATAAACCAGCTTCAAGCCCTGCGCTTCGAGAACTTTTTCGAGTTCGGGTTTGGCCGCACCAAACAGCTTGATCGATGCTTCATAAGACGTGGCGATAAACGGAATTGAATCTGTTCCAAAAATCGGGTTCTCGTTTTCATGTGATGAAAGCAACCGTTCACCGATTTGCGTCTGTCCGGTCTGAACCGCACGCTTGATGTCATTGCCTTTGAACAGTGAGCCGTTAGGATGAATGACAATATTGATGTCGCCCTTTGTCCCCGTTGCAACGCATTTGCTGAATTCCTGTGCATTGACCGTTTGGAAGTTCAACGCAGGATAAGCAGTTGGCATATCCCATGTTTCTGCCGCGCCAGCAGGAAGTGTTGCAGTCACCAGCAATACAGTTGCAGGGATTAATTTAGATATCAGTTTCATTTGTCCCGCCTTGGCTTCAAGATTAAATTGTGATTTGACTTGCCAGGCCTCCCTGCAACCCAAACCGCTTTCCTTTTCTCTGGAAACTTTGGCATGCACCTCTTAAAATCAGGTGGAAATTTTGAATTTGACCGCCCTTTAAAGTAAGGAACACTGCGATTTTGAAGTTTTTGGTTTATGGGATGTAAATTGATTTGAATCGACAGAACACGTCAAATTCAATCTCAGAGACCATGATTTGGGCTAAACCCACGCATGGCGATATCGCTTTGGCCGCCGCAATGGACGGCGGCACCGTGAGCAACGCCAGTTTGTCAGCCAATCTTTCTGATAAAGAATTGCATCAGGCGAGCTTGCTTGCTGATCCAACCGAAAATCGGCATTTTCTATTCCGCCGATGCTTTCAAAGAGTATTTCTTCATGGGCTTCTGGATTTTACAGGGCAAATGAAACAGATTGCAGTCTTGCATCAGCTGGATCAACGGCCAATTTGTTTAGATGCGCCACACTATCAACTGTCATTCTCCTCCAGTGCAGGAGCAACTTTAGCTGCCGCGTCGAGCAGTTTTGATGTCGGCGTTGATATTGAACGCATTCGCCCGATTGAGAATGTTGCAGCACTTGCGCGCAGGTTCTTTACGAGCGAGGAGGCCGAGTTCATCGCCGCTTTATCCCCCCACCAACAAAATATTGAATTTTTGAAAAGTTGGACCGCCAAAGAGGCTGGCCTCAAAGCAATTGGAAAGGGCATCGTATCCGGCCTCAATAGCTTTGTCCGAACACAGGATAATATGTTGAAGCAAGAGCGACAAAGTAAAAATCCAAGACTTTGGGCTTTGGAATACGTCAATATTCTGCCTGATTATGTAGTCGCAGTTATCCACAGGCCCCAAAAAACAACGTGAACCGCGATGGTATTTGATTTACCATTTGTTAATAAATCGAGGTTTGTAGATGATTGGGCGTTTGGGGCTGTCAATTGCGGTGGGTTTCATGTGTGTTGGCGTAGGTGCCAGCGCAGCAGATCTGCCAACCCTATCTCAACCCAAAAAACCTGTCGCGCAAATCCTGCAAAAAAAACCGAACGTCAAAATTCAAGCGCCAACAGCAAAGAAAGCTGCCACGAAGTCACTGAAAACAAACAAAAAAAACAGCATCACGGTGCTGCCTGATATTCTTGATGCTGCCGAACCCAAGGAAGTTGACTTGGCATGGGTGCTTGACCCCTTGGTCGCAACTGCGGACGGTTCCAAAAAAGAAGGCTCGGCAAGCGTTGAGGGAAACCTCGTGGTTCTTGAACCAGGATATGTCACTTCACCCTATATGATTATTGAGCTCACCGGGCATGTCGTAAAAACCGCAGGCTCAACCGCCCGCATTGATATCAATGTGGCAGGTAAAGCCCGTCAAGTGACGTGGAATATCGACGAGGTTAAGTCCGGAGCATTTACCATTCGCTTGAACGAAACTTTGAGTGAAGGCAGTTTGCCAGCTTATTTTCCGGTATCGGCAATTGCTTTTGCGACAAAGGCCAAGCGGAACGCGGTGGTCATGGTGTCCCTCGAAAAAGTCAGAATTCGCATCGGAAAAATTCGGATTGCAAATAACGAATAACGCGGCAGCCCTTGCTTCAGGAGCTACCGCGCTGGAATTGCGAGTTTAAAGCGACAGTAGATTAGGACAAAGGCTTGAACGATTGACGCACAAACAAGCGCCAACGACCATCTTCCTTTTTCCAAGTCTGGACCACGCTCAGCAGGAAATTCTGGTCTTTGCCTTGAAAGAACACGTCAGCATCAAAAGTGTGACGTGCAATGGCCAAGTCACCCGACACGCGAATGCTATGATCATAAAGCCTGATTGCGTGGAAAACTTCGACTTTATCAACGACTGTTTTGACAAATTCGACTTTGGTTTGAATAACACCGTTAGCATGTCCAAATGACATATCATCGGCGGACATTTCCAGCAGCCTTGCGCCGTTTCCATCCACCATTGCTTTGCGGTACTCTTCAATAGCCGACAAAACATCGCCGGTGCTATCTGCAAAGGCCACGGAACTTCCAACTGTTCCAGCAACAACTGCCAAAGCAGCCAATGTACTGCCCCACGCCACATCACGTCTATTCATCAGATCAAGTCCTTCCAACATTTGCTCATCGAATCTAAGCCACTCCCGTTAAAATGAGGTAAACTTTAGCCGCGCCGACCACTGTTTGATCATGGGAGCGGCAACCAACTGTAAAGGCTTCAAGAAACTGGAGCGGGCGAAGAGAAGCGAACCCTCGTATTCAGCTTGGCAAGCTGCCAGCTGGCACGGTTGAAACCGTTGTCAAGCCAGAAAACAAAGACATGCTGGTCAAGATTTTGACATCAAATGTTGTGGCCGGAAACTATTCTGCAGCTGATATCGTCAAGAACACCAACAACGGCAAGAAGCGTTTCAACTTGAAGACCCTCTCAGGCGCGCCACTGACGTTTGAACTGCGGAAGTCCGGCGTCTGGATCTATGACCAATCAGGCGGTGCGGCCCAAGTGGTGGCGGAAGAAGGAAAAGTTGAACAAGTCTCTACTTACTACCCGCAATAAAGGGCTTGAAGTGTTTCGACAACTTCAAGCCCTGCTTTTGATAGTTTGAACCGACTTGGCCATAGACCTTGTCCGGCGTTTCGGTCAGCGGCTCATAAACCAAGCGCCCGATGATCTGGCCGTCTTCCAAAATAAACGGCACCTCGTGAGAACGCACTTCGAGCACCCCACGCGCCCCTTCGCCGTTTCCTGATGAATGTCCAAAGCCCGGATCAAAAAAGCCTGCGTAATGCACGCGGAATTCCCCAACCAACGGGTTGAACGGCACCATCTCAGCCGCATGTGTTGGCGGCACCCTGACAGCTTCTTTTGACGCCAGAATGTAAAACTGATCAGGATCCAAAATCAACGAGCCCTGCCGCCAGATCGGTTCCCAATAATCCAAGACTTCCAAAGCACCCTTCTTGTCGATATCGACCAGCGCCGAATGGCGCTTGGCGCGAAAGCCCACGGGCGCATCTTTTTGCATCGCCATCAAGTCGACGCTTAAGGCAAGACCGCCATCAATATTGACCTCGCCAGAGGTGATCAGAGGCTCCTTCGCATGCAACGCATGGATCAGCGCATCACTGGTCACTGCAGCACCCGCACGGAACCGGATTTGTGAAAGCCTCGAACCTTGCCTTGCTAAGATCGGGAAAGTGCGTGGCGAAATTTCTGCATAAAGCGGCCCGTCATAGGCCTCAGGCACCTTGTCAAATTCCTGGGCGCGATCTGCAATGACGCGGGTGAAAATATCAAGTCGCCCGGTCGAGCTTTTGGGGTTCGCCGCCGCTGATAATCCGGGCGGCAGCGTCAAGCTTTCCATCAGCTGCACAATATAAACACAGCCCGTCTCCAAAACCGCACCTTCGGCCAAATCAATCTCGTGCAGGGAAATATCCTTCAGCTTATCAGCCACCGTATATTTAAGCCCCGGCAAAAACGAGGCGCGCACACGGTAAGCTTTCGCCCCCAGCCGCAAATCCAAGCTGGCAGGCTGAATCTGGTCGTCATCCCGAGGGCGGTCCAAGCGGATCACACCTGTCGTACAAAGGCGGGCAATGGCTGCGGCGGGTAAAATACCCTGCGGGGAACTGGTCATGCCAGCCCTTTTGGGCAATCTGTGCTGCGACCGCAAGTCTTGAAAGAAGGGAGTGGAAAACTGCGGTGGAAGTATTAGATTACCCCCATGTACCAAGCCGTCACAGATTTTATCCGCGTCACCGTTCAGCCAAGTTTTCTGGAAAACCAGTCGCAGCCCGACAATCAAAAGTTCGTCTGGGCTTATACGATTGGCGTTGAAAACTTAGGACCGGAAACCATCACACTTCTCACCCGCCACTGGATTATCACTGATGGCTTTGGCCGCAGGCAGGTCATTCGCGGCGATGGTGTTGTGGGCGAACAACCCACACTGCAACCGGGCCAGCGTTTTGAATATACCTCGGGCTGCCCGCTCTCCACACCATCCGGCATGATGGTCGGAAGCTATGGCATGATCTCGTCTGTTGGACGCCAGTTTGATGTGGCCATCCCCGCATTTTCGCTCGACAGCCCGCACGACAAGCACAGCCTCAATTGATCATGACCTCGGAACAAATTCTGGCAAAGCTCATCAGCTTTGACACCACCAGCCGCAACAGCAACATTCCCTTGATTGCCTGGGTCGAAGACTATCTCGATCAATTCAAAGTGCCACACTTCCGCGTTGATTATGAAACAGGCAGCAAGACCAATCTCTTTGCAACCATAGGCCCCGATGTGGCGGGTGGAATTGTGCTGTCCGGCCACACCGACGTGGTGCCGGTTGATGGGCAGGATTGGACCTCTGATCCCTTCACGATGGTGGAGCGCGACAAGCATCTTTTCGGCCGCGGCACTGCGGACATGAAAGCCTTCATCGCCGTGGCCTTGGCGCTGGCGCCTGATTTCCAAAAATTGAGTTTGCGTGTGCCCATTCACCTGGCTTTTTCCTGTGACGAGGAAGTGGGTTGCAAGGGTGTGCGCCCGCTTGTTGATTATCTCAAACACAGTGCAAAGAAACCAAGTGCTGCCATCATCGGCGAACCGACGCTGATGCAAGTGGTGAACGGCCACAAGAGTGCAGTACGTTTTTCAACCGAAGTAACGGGCTTTGAAGGGCATTCCGCCCACACCGATCAAGGTGTAAATGCCATCATGATCGCAGGCGAACTCATCTACGAGATATCAAAAATCCGCGAGGACATGATTGAGATGGGCGATCCATCAGAAAAATTTGACCCGCCCTATTCCACCATCCACATCGGTGTCATTTCGGGCGGCACCGCCAACAATATCATTCCCAAAACCTGCAGCTTCAATTGGGAAACACGGTTGTTGCCCGGCTTTGATCAGGACTATGTGCCAGACCGTGTGAACGCCGTAGCACGACGATTAGAGCCCGCCATGAAAGCCATCGCCCCCACATCAGGCATCATCGTGGAACAAGCCAATTCTGTTCCGGGGCTTGCAGCGGAAAAAGATTCGGTTGCCGAACAATTGGCGCTTCACTGCAGTCACACCAACTCAACCCACACCGTATCCTACTGCACGGAAGCCGGATTATTCCAACAAGCAGGCATACCGGCAGTCGTCTGCGGGCCAGGCTCCATCGAACAAGCCCACAGACCCGATGAATTCATTGCAGTGTCAGAGCTTCGGAAGTGCGAAGTGTTTTTGCGGAGATTGGCGGAGCGGTGTTGTTGAGCTTGCTGCTCCCTCATCCGCCCTGTCGGGCACCTTCTCCCGTTAAAAGAAACGGGAAAAGGCTCAATAACACTGCCTTATCCCGCATTCTGAGCGGGAGAAGGTGGCCGAAGGCCGGATGAGGGAGTTGGTATTAAGCAGCTGGAATAGCTTCCGTCGGCAATTCTTCCATCGCACCCATGTCCACGCCCGAAGACGTTGCAGACTTGGAAATGCCTTCGATGATGGCTTTACCAATCAGGTCGCAATAAAGTGCTACAGCACGGGCCGCATCGTCATTGCCTGGGATTGGAAAGGTGATGCCTGCTGGATCGGAGTTCGTATCGATGATGGCTACAACTGGAATGCCCAGACGGTTGGCTTCCTGAATAGCGATCTGTTCCTTGTTGGTGTCGATCACGAACAAAATGTCTGGAACGCCGCCCATATCCTTGATGCCGCC
>JAYUQS010000212.1:0-21395 GCA_043756645.1 Hyphomicrobiales bacterium
CGCCGCGTCGGCTTAAAGCGCCCGCTTGATCTCTGCATAATCCCCGCGAGTGCGTAGCACTACCGTCACGTCAGAGCGTCCCCGGTTGCGCCAGAACCAGCCATGGTTGCCGTCGAATGCGGCTTCCAGTTCGCCTTCATCGGCGGGAACACCACGGCCTTTCTCATAGCTGATGGACTTTCCGGGGCCATCACCATGGGTATCGAAATTCACGGTGCCGCCCTGCGCTGTCCAGGAGAAACTGGCCTTGGCTCCCCCAGCCATCTTTAGCTTTACCTCGGCGCCTTGCCCTGGTGCCAGCTTCACTTTTGTTTCGTCCCGCCATTGGACGACATTTTTTGCCTTAATCGTGGGTGGGGCAGCAAGGGCGCCGGGCGATGCGGCGGCGGGCGGACGCTGAGCCGACACGGGGGCAGCGGTGGGTGCGCTTCCTGCCGCTGCGTCCGCCGCTGCCTCGGCGGCAAGTTGGGCTTTGATCTCACCCATTTTTGTCAACCCGAGAACGCGCCCGATACCCGTCGGGTCAATGGCATATTCGGATGGCAGAACGATGGTTGCAAGAATCACTGCGGCAACCACGGCCGCGATGATGGTGGAGCGGAGCAGTTGCCGGGAGGTGGGCAGTTCCGCGCGCGAGGGTGTGTCGCTGTTGTACATGGATGAAAGTCCCGTTAGAAATTCAAGAAACGAAGAGGCCGGTTAACTGGTATCCGATGAGTATGAACCCGGCGCTCATCAAGGCGACGTTGGCGGTGTAGGCATGGCGCCAGAAGCTGGCGGTGCGACGCCAGTAGCTCATCGCAATCAGTATGGCCACGAGTGCGAGCATCTGACCGACCTCGACGCCGACATTGAATGCCAGCAGATTGGGCACCAGCCCATCGGGCGAGATTTCGTATTGGATGATCTTCGTCGCCAGTCCGAAGCCGTGGAAAAAGCCGAATATCAGGGTCGCCATCTTTGTGTTGGGCTGGAAACCCAACCAGCGCTGAAAGGCGCCGAGATTATCGAGCGCCTTGTAGACGACCGAGAGACCAATGATGGCATCAATGATGTAGCTGTTTATACCGATGTTGAAGTACACGCCGAGCAGCATCGTCGTGGAGTGTCCAAGAGCGAACAAGCTTACATACAAGGCAATGTGCTTCATCCGATACAGGAAGAAGATGACCCCGAACAGAAACAGGATATGGTCGTATCCGGTCATCATGTGCTTGGCGCCCAGATAGACAAAGGGCAATAGATTGATGCCCGATATCTCCTGAATGTAGCCCTTGTCGCCATCCGTTACGGCATGGGCGAAAACTTCCGCGCTGCTCGCAAGCCATGCGATCAGGAGCAAGAAAAACAGATGGGCAGACTGGGGGCTGCAAAGACGCTTCATTCCGGGACCTCTGACAAAGTGGATGCTTGAATTAACACGCTGAGTAGACTGCGGGACTAATTCGTGGCAAGACTGTTTACTTCGACCGTGACATGCGCGAGCTCTTCATGGACACGCAATTGTTGCCGAAAGTATTCCGGAGAGGCTGCCTCCGCCGTAATCAGGCCGAGTATGCAAGCGTATTTGTCCTTGCCAATCCGCCAGACATGCAGATCGCTGATTTCGGCCTTGATTGGGCTTGCGTCAATGACTTCCCGGATTTCTGTCACCACAGGCGCGTTCATTTCTGCGTCGAGCAGTACGCGCCCGGAATCGCGCAGCAACCCATAAGCCCAGACGGCGACTAATACCGCGCCGACTATTCCCATCACCGGGTCAAGCCAGATCGCGCCCCAGAATTTTCCGCCAATCAGGGCAAAGATGGCCAGCACTGAGGTGGCCGCATCGGCAATAACGTGCAAATACGCCGAGCGCAGATTCAGATCGCCGTGATGCGGGCCATGGTCATGATCGGCATGATGATGGTGGTGACCGGCGCCATGCCCGTCTTTTAGCAGCCAGGCGCAAACGAGATTGACCACCAGCCCGGCTATCGCAATAGCGATCGCCTGGTCGTAGTAGATGGGCGAAGGCGAAAGCAAGCGGTCGATGGATTGGAACATCATCAGTGCGGCCACCATCATCAGAAGTATCGCGCTCGTGTATCCGCCCAATACTTCGATTTTCCAGGTGCCAAAGGCAAACCTGGCATCGAGCGCAAATCGTCTGGCAAAGATATAGGCGAACAACGACAAACCCAGCGCCAACGCGTGCGAACTCATGTGCCACCCGTCAGCAAGCAGAGCCATCGAATTGAAGGTATAGCCGCCGATAATCTCGACGGCCATCATCAGCGTGGTCAGTGCCACGACCCGGGCGGTGTTTTTCTCCGCAAGGGGGTTGCCTTCATTGAAGTGGTGAGTGTGTTTGCCGGAATCGGCGGTGACGAAATTCGACATGGAGCGCGTGTTCAGATTAGCAAGGCTATACTATACTCCAGTATATATTAGTTCCGAGGAGGGTTTCCATGCCGCATACTGTGCGTGACCAGAAGAAACTGTTGCTCCGCGTTCGCCGCATCAAGGGACAGGCGGAGGCCCTGGAGCAGGCCCTGGGGAGGGGAACAGAGTGCGCGGCCATTCTTCAGCAAATCGCCGCGATCCGGGGCGCGGTCAATGGCTTGATGGCTGAAGTTTTGGAGGGACATATTCGGGAGCACCTGGGGTCGGAGGCGCTTTCACCCAAAGAGCGCAGAGACGATTTGGAGCAAGTGGTTGGTGTGCTGCGCTCTTACCTCAAGTAAGAGCGCGATCTCGCAGTATCTAGTTCGATCGCGCTGTCAGCCACCCGTTGGGGTTCACGCTACCGTGGTCGTGTCCACATCCTTCCCTTCCCCCTTCTGGCATTAGCAAAGACGCAGGAACACATTAATTTGTCACGGTCACTTTGCCCCTCATTCCAGCTTCGTAATGGCCCGGAACATGGCAGGCAATTTCCAACGCGCCAGTCTTGGTGAACTGCCAGACCAGGCTTTTCGTTTCTCCCGGTTCGAGCGTGAGTGTGTTGGCGTCTTCATGAACCATGCCGGGCATCTGCTTCATCATTTCTGCGTGTTGGCGTTGTTCGTCCGAGCTGCCGATGATGAATTCGTGCTTTAACTTTCCGGCATTGGTCACGACGAATTTGACGGTTTCGCCTGCCTTGACCAGGATTTCGGATTGGTCGTATTTGATGTCCTGTGCGGTGATCTTGATGGTGCGGCCGATCTTGTTGGGATCGCCAGGTCTTCCAGCCGTGGCGCCACCTTGATCGTGCGCGCCGTGATTGTGTGTGCCGTGGCCAGCGTCTTTCTGCGCAGCCAGGGGTGAAATTCTCATGATGTGGTAACCGCCACCCATCTTCATGATCTCGAAGTCCACTTGATCGCCGGGCTTCAGACCCTTCAGCATTGCCGCATCGTGTGCCTTGAAGTCCATGGTCATTTTTGGCCATTTGAGACTCTTGATCGGGTCATGGGTGATTTTTACGGTGCCGGCCTGCTCGTCAATGGAGATCACCTTGCCGCGCCCGGCGTGGGTTGCTGCAGTAGTGGTCTGTGCCGGATGGCCTTCCTCCGCGATAGCCGGCGACAGGGCGGTGATCGTCAATGCGAGCGAAACAGCGAGAAAAAACGTTTTCATGTGAGTCTCCAGTTGTGAGAATTGCAGCAGGTTGTCAGGGTAAAAGTTAAAACTATTGGCTCCGGTATATCAGGTAGCGGTGCGGCATAAAAATTCATCGCAAGTGATCTTTGTGCTGGTCGTGATCGTCTGGCGGTACGCTTGCACCCTCGTCCAGCTTCCAGGCCACGGTGCCTGGCGGGTGTTTGTACCAACCCGGGTCGCGGTAATCACCGGGCGCCATGTCCGCGCGAATTTTGATGACGGTGAACATGCCGCCCATTTCCAGCGGCCCGAACGGGCCTTCGCCCATCATCATCGGCAGCGTGTTTTCCGGCAGCGGCATGCCCATTTCCACCATCTCGGTCATCTCCGCCATGCCGCGTTCGCCCATCGCCATGTAGCCGGGAATCAGATCGCCGATTTTTTCCGCAATGTCGTCGTGCTTGACGCCCACCATGTTGGGAACGTCGTGGCCCATCGCATTCATGGTGTGGTGCGATTTGTGGCAATGAATGGCCCAGTCGCCTTCATACTTGGCGTCAAACTCGAAGGCGCGCATGCCACCTACGGGCAAATCAATCGTCACTTCCGGCCAGCGCGCTTCAGGTCTGACCCAACCGCCGTCCGTGCAGGTCACTGAGAAGTCATAGCCGTGCATGTGAATGGGATGGTTGGTCATGGTGAGGTTGCCGACGCGCACACGGACCTTGTCATTCTTGCCCACCACCAAATGGCTGATGCCGGGAAATGCGCGGCTGTTCCATGTCCACAAGTTGAAATCTGTCATGGTCATGATTTTTGGCATATATGAGCCGGGATCGATGTCGTAGGCGTTCAGCAAGAATACGAAGTCCCGGTCCACCCGCATGAATTTCGGGTCTTTGGGATGGATGACAAAGGATCCCATCATGCCCATGGCCATCTGGGTCATTTCGTCCGCATGCGGATGATACATGAAGGTGCCTGATTTCACGAGGTCGAACTCATAGACAAAGGTTTTGCCCGCGGGAATGCCGGGCTGTGTGAGGCCCGTTACGCCGTCCATGCCACACGGTAAAATCATGCCATGCCAATGGATTGATGTGTGTTCCTTCAACTTGTTGGTGACGAAGATACGGACGCGGTCGCCTTCCACAGCCTCAATTGTCGGTCCGGGTGATTGGCCATTGTAGCCCCATAAATGCGCCACCATACCAGGTGAAATTTCGCGTTTCACCTGCTGGGCCACGAGGTGAAACTCCTTCACGCCGTTGTTCATACGGTGCGGTAGCGTCCAGCCATTGAGGGTGACCACCGGTTGATAGTCAGGCCCGCTGTTCGGAAACAGTGGCGGCTGCATATCAGGCGATTTCATCAGTGCCGCTTCAGGCAGAGACTTCGCCATGGTCTTGGTCCAAACGGCGGCACTGGCGAGAACAGCGCCCGCACCGATCATGCTACGACGATTGATCATGTTGGTTTTTCCATTTCAAAATTGTGTTTCAATGTCCGCCTCCGCCGCCTTCAGCGAGCGACACGCCGCCGCCTTCGCTGGCACCGCCTCCGCCGTAACCACCATGGATGGCCGAGCGCAGATCGACCTCCGCCAGCCAGAAGTTCTGCTTGGCATTGACCGACGTGAGCATGGCATTGGTCGCGGCACGGGTGTCTGCGAGCAGTTCAAATGTGCTTGAGATCATGCCGTTGTATTCAAGCAGCACCTCTTGCTTGATGACTTCACGCAAAGGCACGACCTTGTCGCGATAGTGGCGTGCAAGTTCATGTGTGGACTTATACTTGTCATAGGCACCCCGCGCTTCCGAGCGGATGTTGACGGCTTTTTCTGCCAGCCTATTGGCCGCCTGCATATACATGAACTCGGCTTTGCGGAGACGCGCGTCACCTGAGTCAAAAATCGGAATGGCAAACTCAAGCTCGATGCGCTTTTCCCACTCGGCAGGGTCGCCGTCTTTAGGCTTCTCGCGTTCAACACCAGCCATCACTTCAAGGTCTGTGAGGTAACGCGTGGCATTGGTCAGCTTGTGACTGCGGGCGACGGCTTCCAGTTCATACTTTGCAATCAAGAGATCAACCCGCTTCTGCAGAGCTTCCCGTTCAATCGCCGTCTTGACAATTGTTTGCTTGGGTAACTTGGGCAAGGCAGATGGGAGCTTGTAGTTGATGTCGTTGCCCCAGACTCCCATGAACCTGTTGAGTTCCTCACGTGATCCGCGCTCAGCAATACGGGCTTCGGCCAATTGTCCGGTGATCTCCGCATAGCCAGCGTGTTCACGGGCTTGAACCGCCTTGTTGAAGGCACCTGTGCGGCCCAGTTCTTTGGCGAGGTCTGAACTTGCATCGGCAGCCGTTTGCGCTTGCTGGAGGTAGTTAAATGTTTCCTTGGCAGCGACTGTCTTGATCCATGCCTTTTCTGTTTCAAAGGCAAGCCGCAGCAAAGATTCGGCGGCTCTGTGTTGTGCGGCTCGGAACTGCGCTTCGGCAATCTTTACCCGCTTCTCCCGTGTGATGAGTGCCAAAATGTTGCCAACAATGGCAGACTCAAGCGTCGTGAATACAGGATTTGTGGCATAACCGATGGAAACCACCGGGTTCTCCAGCTTGGTCTGTTGCCACATTTCAGCCGAGGAAATGCCAATCTCAGCCAGATCCGCTTGCAGTCCTTTGTTATTCAGAATGGCAACGCGCACGGCCATGTCTTTGGACACAACTTTGCTGTTCAAAATATCACGGGTTTGCTTCGCAGCTTGTTGCGCCTCCTCTTGCGACTGAACCCAAACCGGACGCTTACCTATTGCCGCAACACTATGCGCCGAAGCACCCTGCAATCCATATTTTGAATCTTCCAACAGCTTCCAGTTGGGATTGGACGCACAACCTGCGAGCAACGCAGATGCGAGAATGGCGACCAGCGATTTATTGAGCAGGACATTCATCTGTCGCTCCTTCCGCATTCTTACAATCTTCCTTTTTCATCGCAGCATCTGGTGGTGCGGCATCGTCTTCTTCAACCCATGCATCAGGGGTCACCGGCTCACGGTGTGTGTAACTCGTGAGCGTGGTGTGATGGTGCGTCTTTGGCACCTTGGCGCCAGCCGTCACAGGTGACTTGCTGGCTGTGACCTTAGGCAGTGGGCTTTGCGTTGCGCACCCTGCAAGTAGCAGGGAAATCGCAACGGCAAATAGCGTTGCTTTCATGATGATTCCGATGGTGTGAATATGATGGGAGAGTCGGGACTAACTTAACTCAGGACGGATTCCGGGCGTTGAGTCAGGCGCGAGGCGGGCGCATCAGCCCAAACGTCATGCGGGAGGTCAGTTGCTCCGCATCAATTTCGAAGTGGTCGGTGACTTGTAATTGAACCGCAGGCACCTCTGTTGCTTCAAAAGCAGCAAAGCCAGAGCAATTCATATCGCAGCAGTCCATCTGCATATCGGATGATTGAGTCTCGGATTTTTCTGCACACGACCCAGATGCATGTTCTTGGACATCGACAGTTGCCGCGAGATTGATCTGGTTATTGCCGTGATGGCCAGCCATGGCCTGCTGTGACAGCATGGGCAAGACAGCAAGAGAAAGCGCGACAAAAACTGCCACAACCAATCTTATCCACTTGATTTGCTTCACCCGCATGTCGTGTTAGTCGCAGAGAATTGTGACGAGGTCAAGACCAAGCTGATCACATGACAGTTATGGATTTGCTGCATATGTGGCGAAAATGCTTCGCGTGCCATCAGCTGCAAAGGCCACCACATCATAGGCATCACGGCTTTCTCCCATTTCCATGCCGGGTGATCCCATGGGCATGCCGGGAACGGCAATGCCGCGAATGGCTGGTTTTTCCGCGAGCAGTTTTTCGATTTCAGCGAGTGGCACGTGCCCTTCAATGACATATTCCCCCAGCAAGGCGGTGTGACAGCCCGCCAAATCATCGGGTACGCCAGCCGCAACACGCCGTGCTGCAAGGTCGGCGTCATCCTGCATGTTCACCTCAAATCCTGCCGCTTTCAGCATTTCTACCCATTTCTCACAGCAGCCACAGCCGGGATTGCGATAGGCAGAGATGACGCCTTTGGCCAAGGCGGGAGTGATCAACCCATATGGCAAGAATGCGGCAAGCGACAATTTCAGGAATGTGCGTTTATGCATGTGCGGACCTTGCGATGAATTTGACACGTCTTAGCGGAAGATGAACCCATTTTCACCTCCGTTAAAATCATATTGGCATTACCGCTGAAAACCGACGCGCTTAAATTCCGATTGTCAGGCCATTGTCGTCGAAACGGTGCAGGCGATCAGCTTGTGGTTTCAAGTTGATCTTGTCACCGGGTTTGCCGCCAAATTCACCGGGCGCGCGCACGACCAAGCGGCCGATATCGCCTGCATCAACGTGCAGGAATGAATCAGATCCTAAATGTTCTGTGAGCAAAATGGTGCCCGCCCATCCGGATTTTCCGATAATGATATCCAGGTGTTCTGGACGGATGCCGATGGTGGTGGCTTTGTACTTTGCGGCCTCTGCTCCGATTATAAAATTCATTTTGGGAGAGCCGATAAAGCCCGCAACAAACAATGACTGCGGATGGTTGTAAAGTTCGAGCGGCGAACCCACTTGTTCAATTTGGCCTTTGTTCAACACCACAATACGATCAGCCATGGTCATGGCTTCGACCTGGTCATGAGTGACGTAGATGCTGGTCGAACCTAAATCCTTGTGCAGCTGCATGATGAAAATGCGCATGTTGACGCGAAGGGCCGCGTCAAGGTTCGACAAGGGCTCGTCGAACAGGAAGGCTTCGGGGTTTCGTACAATGGCGCGGCCAATGGCAACGCGCTGGCGTTGACCGCCTGAAAGCTGGCCGGGTTTGCGATCCAGATATTCGGTGAGGTTCAGGGTTTTTGCTGCGTGGGCCACTTTTGCTTCAATTTCAGTTGCCGAAAGCTTGGCCATCTTCAATGGAAAGGCAATATTGTTGCGGACCGACATATGCGGGTAAAGCGCATAGGACTGGAACACCATGGAAAGCCCGCGCTCAGACGGGCCGACATCTGATACATCACGACCTGAAATTTCGATTGTGCCTGATGTGAGATCTTCAAGTCCTGCAATCATGCGCAAAAGCGTGGATTTGCCGCAGCCGGATGGGCCAACAAACACAACGAATTCACCATCCTTGATTTCAAGATCAGCACCCGGAATGATGAGCGTTTCACCGAAAGCCTTGCGGACATTTTTGAGTGTGATCGTGCCCATTATTTTACCGCTCCGAAGGTGAGACCGCGCACCAACTGACGTTGCGAGAACCAGCCGATGATGAGGATTGGGGTGATGGCCATGATGGAAGCGGCCGAAAGCTTGGCCCAGAATTGGCCTTGCGGATTGGAATATTCTGAAATCAGAAAGCCGAGGGACGCTGCGTATTTCGTCGTCAGGTTCAGGGTCCAAAAGGTTTCATTCCATGCGAGGATCAAGCTGAGCAGGCAGGTGGAAGCGATACCTGGCACTGCCATGGGGACGAGCACGCGGACCAGCTCGTCCCACAGGCCTGCGCCATCCATGCGGGCGGCTTCGAGGATTTCTCCCGGAATTTCCTTGAAGTAGGTGTAGAGCATCCAGATCATGATCGGCAGGTTGATCAGCATCATCAAAGGGATCATGCCCCAGAAGCTGTCGAAGATGTTATATTCGCGCCAGTCCCAGCCCTCGCCCCAATTGTCGAAGACAAGGCCGCTACGGCCAAAGATCAAGAAGATGGGAATGAGTGCGCCTGCTGGCGGCATCATCTTCACGGAAAGAATCCAGAGGAGAGAATCCTTGGTGTTGCGTGTGGCGACCCAAGCTGTTGCCGGAATGACAACGAGTAACAACATCACAAGGCCAAATAGCGGGTTGGTGACGACCCAGCCGTTGGAATATAGAATGGCGAAAGCCAATGCGATGGAACCAAGAATAATGCCAAGCCATGTGAAGCCGTTGAGCTTGCCTGCGGCTTCGCCTCTGGGCGCAAAGGCCATGGACCAAGCAGCGGGCACCGCAAATACCAGACCCAGCAATGTTGAACACACCGAAATGATCAGCGTATTGCTCAGATATCTGACGTAGTCTGAACGACGCTGCACTTCGGCAAAGTTCTCAACCGTCCAGGGCGAGACGAACATTGTTTGTGGCAGAGCATAGGCATCTGATTCAGCTTTGAACGATGCAATTGCCGTCCACAGAATTGGGAAGAACATCAGCAAGCCAATGACCCAGGCCAATGTGCCAAGAACGATGCTGCGGCGGCGGGAGATTTTTTTTGCCATGATCAGTTTTCCAGGTTCTTGCCCATGAGACGCACAAGGAAGATTGAGACCAAGTTGGCGAGGATGACCGCAATCACACCACCTGCAGCAGCAGCACCCACGTCATTGTCGTTCTGCAGCCTTGAGAAAACGAGATAGGTGAGATTGCCGGCAAAACCGCCAACTGACGTCACCTTGATTTCCGCAAAGGTGTTCATAATGAAAATGGTCTGGATCAAGACCACGACAGTGATGGGGCGCGCCAAATGCGGGAGGATGATGTGCCAAAAATAATTCCATGATTTGGCACCATCCATTGCGGCTGCATCTTTTTGTTCTTCGTCCAAAGACTGCATGGCCGTCAGCAAAATGAGTGCCGCAAAGGGCAACCATTGCCATGCCACAATCATGCCGACGGAGAACAAGGGGGCTTGCTCGAACCACCGGAAGGGCTGCTCAACGCCAAACCACTTCTGGATTTCGGAGAACAAACCAAATTGCGGATGCATAATCAGATTCTTCCACACCATCGACGATACGGTGGGCAAGATGAAGAAAGGCGAGATCATCAAAACGCGGGCAATGCCGCGGCCCCAGAAAGGCTGGTCAAATAATAATGCGAGCCCGATGCCGCCAACAACTGTTGTGACGATGACGCCGCCGACCAACAACAATGTGTTGATCAGATTTTTCACGAAATAGGGGTCCTTCAGGAAATAATAGAAATTATTCCAACCGAACCAGCGCAGGTTTTCCGGGTCTTGAAGATTGTAGCGCAGGAAGGCGAAGTAGAACACCAAGGCCAACGGCACAAATGCGAGCATAGAAAGCGCACCAATGGACGGAGCCAGAGCCAGTCTTGCCAGTCTTTGTGCTTGCCGTGTCGCCATGGAGTTCAATCTACCTTGCTTGCGTCAACTTACAACAATACCGTCATCCCCGCGAAGGCGGGGATCCAGACTTTCAACAGATCTCTTGCGGATAGTCTGGATTCCCGCCTTCGCGGGAATGACGGCGTATTGGAAAGGGGCGGTTGCAAGCAACCGCCCCAATGCGATTACTTAATGTAACCAGCCTTTGTCATTTCGTCGGTCGCATAGGTTTGGGCTTGAGCCAAAGCATCATCCGAGGTCATTTGACCTGCGAGTGCTGCTGAGAACAATTCGCCCACTTTCGTGGCGATACCGGCAAATTCAGGAATTGCAGCAAACTGCACACCAACGTAAGGCACTGGCTTTACAGTTGGCTTGGTTGGGTTTGCTGAGTTCATTGAATCCAGTGTCATTTTTGCAAATGGCACCTTCATGTATTCAGGATTTGCGTAGAGCGATGTACGTGTTCCTGGTGGCACGTTGGCCCAGCCTTCTTTCGCTGCAACCAATTCAGTGTACTTCTTCGAGGTTGCCCAAGACACGAACTTCTGAGCAGCGTCAACTTTTTGCGAGCCTGCTGGAATGGCGAGTGCCCATGCCCAGAGCCAGTTACCACGTGGGCCAAGACCATTGTCTGGAGCCAGTGCGTAGGACACTTTGTCAGCAACTTGGCTGGCTTTTGGATCCGATACGAACGAGGCTGCAACCGTGGCGTCAATCCACATGCCGCATTTGCCGGTTTGGAACAGAGCAAGGTTTTCAGAGAAGCCGTTGCCCGATGCACCTTCAGGGCCTGATTCCTTCATCATTGCGATGTAGAACTCAAGCGTGTCTTTCCATTCCTTGGTGTCGAACTGTGGCTTCCATGCCTCGTCGAACCAACGGGCACCGAACGAGTTCGATGTCGCCGTCAAGAAGGCCATGTTTTCACCCCAACCGGCTTTACCGCGGAGGCAGATGCCGTTTACGCCATTGGCGCGATCGGTCATCTTGGCGGCGGCTTCACGGATGAAGGTCCAGGTTGGTGCGTCTGGCATGGTGAGGCCAGCTTTTTCGATCAAGTCCTTGCGGTACATGACCATTGATGATTCACCGTAAAATGGTGCGGCATAAAGCTTGCCGTTGGCTGAAAGACCACCGGACACTGCTGGCAGAATGTCTGCTGGATCATCAAGACCAGAAAGTTCGACGAGCCAGCCCTTGGCACCCCAGATGGGGGTTTCGTACATGCCGATGGTGAGCACGTCATATTGACCGCCCTTGGTCGAAATGTCGGTTGTTACTTTTTGACGAAGATCGTTTTCTTCCAAAGTAACCCAGTTCAGTTCGATGCCTGGGTTGGCAGCTGTAAAGTCAGCGGTGTAACCCTGCATACGAACCATGTCGCCGTTGTTCACGGTGGCGATTGTCAGTGTTTCTGCCATAGCCGTTGTGGCCAAAGCAGCAAACGCGAAGGCGCCGAGGGCGCCTTTTACGATGCTTTTCATGTGGTGAATTCCTCTCAAATTTTTTAAAACAGGCACTTGCATGTTTCACGGGCAATTTCTCACTGAATTGCTGCATAAGTCAACAGGAAAGACTTATTGCATGGCGGCGAAGGCAAGATTTCATCGCGCGCACAGATGAATCGCGTTTATGCTGGTACCGCCACTCCTGCTTATGATTGTGTCGCGCAAAGGAAATAGTAGTGTCTAATCGTTACTCCACCAATTTCCGCATGAACCGTGTGTTGCGTGATGACCGCGCTGCACTCGTGGTGGGCCAGAAGATTTGGCAGCGAGATAGACGGGAGATGGAAGTTGACGATGTATGATGTGATTGTGTGTGGCAGCCTGCATCTTGATATTCTGGTCAAGGCACCTGCCCTGCCGCGGCTTGATGAAACCGTTGTTGGACAGGCTTGGGAAAAGATTTGTGGTGGCAAAGGTGGCAATCAGGCGGTGCAATCTGCACGTGCTGGCGCACGTACCGCCATGATTGGTCGGGTAGGTGATGACGCATTCGGGCAAGCACTGCGCGCGAATTTACAAATTGCTGGTGTTGATTTTTCTGGTGTTACACAAGACAGATCGCTGGGTTCGGGCATGAGCGTTGCAATCTTGCAAGATGACGGGGAATATGGAGCTGTGATTGTTTCGGGATCAAACAGCACCATCAATGCCGCCACGCTGGCACCGGTGTGGGATACACTTGGTGGTGCTAAAATTCTCGTCTTACAAAATGAAGTACCTCATATTGTGAATGTAGCAGCTGCACAAACGTCACGGCTGGCCGGTGCTCGCGTGGTTTATAACGCGGCCCCTGCGCGCGAGGCCGGACTTGATTTGCTCGACCTGGTTGATGTCTTGATTGTGAACCGCATCGAAGCAGAAGCGATGTTTGGCGAGGTCGTCGAAGATCGAGATGCTGCGCGGCAAGTTCTCGCAAAACAAAAACTAAAAAACATGAATGTTGTTATTACGCTGGGTGGAGAAGGGCTCGTGGTTGCTACAGAAACTGGCGAAATTGTTGAAATTGCACCAGTATCGGTTATTGTTACGTCGACACATGGGGCTGGCGATTGTTTTGTCGGCGTTGTTGCAGCGCAATTGGCGCTTGGGGAAACAGTGGTAAACGCATGCAAAATTGCAAATCAAAGTGCTGCAGAATTTGTGTCCCGCAAAGTTTAGAAAGCAGATATTGCGGTGTTTAGTATGAATGAAAGTCCAGCATGAGCCAATCTGCACCACTTCAAGCTTACAAATATGCCGCGCGGTTGAACTCTTTCAAAAATTCTGTTGGCAATGCACCACATGAATTGTCTGGTGTGCTTGGTTTGCTTTCGCGTGCCGCAATGGTTCCCGGATTAAATGCCGTGGATCTGAATTATCCAGATCATCTTGACACGGTGGAACTCAAAGCAATGAGGTCCCATCTGGAAGCACTGGGGCTTTCGGTGAATGGTTTTGCCATGCGCTTTTATAGCGACCCCGGCTTTAAAATAGGCGCCTTTACAAATCCAGATCCGCGTTTGCGCAGGCTCGCTATTGATCAAACCAAACGCGGCATTGACCAGATGCTGGAGTTGGGCGGTTCACTGATGACGTTGTGGATGGGCCAGGATGGGTTTGATTATTCATTCCAAGCCGACTATGCGCGGCTTTGGGATCAGACCTTGGAGGCCATCTCAGAAGTGGCTGATCACGTTCCCGGTTGTGAAGTCAGCATTGAGTATAAGCCAAATGAACCCCGCAGTTTTGCGCTGATGCCGGACATCGGCACAACGCTTCTTGCCATTCAAGAAATGGGCCGCAAAAATGTTGGCGTCACGATTGATTTTGCACATGTTCTGTATGCGGATGAAATGCCTGCTTATGCGGTTGCTCTGGCGGCGCGTTCGTCAAAGCTGTTTGGTGTTCATTTGAATGACGGTTATGCCAAGCGCGATGACGGATTGATGGTGGGTACGGTGCACCCCGTGCAGACCATGGAACTTCTCTATGTTTTGGAAGAGATAAAATACGATCGCCCCCTCTATTTCGACACCTTCCCCGATACGACAGGCATGGATCCGGTTGCTGAATGCAGTGCGAATATTGCAACTGTGGAAGCGATGCGAAAGGTCGTCAGAAAATTACAAGCTGACAATCGTCTGAGGACGGCCATTGCGGGGCAAGACGCTGTGACGAGCACAAATGTTGTCCGTGAGGCAATATATGGAATGTAAAAACCCTAATGGCCTTCCATTTACAGTGGCTTTGCAATGACTTATCGCCCTCCGGTTTCGCAAATTCTTTTAGCGATGCACGTTGCCGGATTTTCGGGCGATGGGATTTATTCTGATTTTTCTGCTGATGACGCACGCGCTGTTCTCGACGAAGCGGGGCGTTTTGCTGCAGAGCGCATTGCGCC
The DNA here is from genome assembly GCA_043756645.1 of Hyphomicrobiales bacterium. Taxonomy (GTDB): domain Bacteria; phylum Pseudomonadota; class Alphaproteobacteria; order Rhizobiales; family Aestuariivirgaceae; genus Aestuariivirga. Next base: position 14,629 of record JAYUQS010000212.1, read on the forward strand.
GTTGAATTGGATCGGTGACCAAAATCCGGCAGAGCTGGTCAATGGAAAGGTTGTAACGTCACCTGGCTGGCGCGATACCTACCGCGATTGGTGTGCTGGCGGGTGGAACAGTTTGACGGGTGCAGAAAAATTTGACGGTCAAGCCCTGCCCTTTTTGATGTCTGCTGCCTGCACAGAATTATGGAATTCTGCCAGCATTTCTTTTGCACTTTGTCCCCTGTTGACCACGGGTGCCATCGAAGCCATTGCAGCTCATGCTTCAGACGATTTGAAGCAACACTACTTGCCGAAACTGGTTTCAGGCGAATGGTCAGGCACCATGAACTTGACTGAGCCACAATCCGGCTCAGATCTTTCCGGGTTGCGGTGCAAGGCGCGGCGTCATGAAGACGGCCACTATCGCATTCGTGGCAGTAAAATTTACATCACTTATGGCGAGCACGACCTTACCTCTAACATCGTGCATCTGGTTCTGGCGAGGCTGGATGGTGCGCCAACCGGTACAAGAGGTATTTCGCTCTTCCTGGTGCCGAAAATTCTGCCCGACGGTTCGCCGAACGATGTGCGTTGCCATTCGCTTGAACATAAACTTGGCATTCATGGCTCTCCTACTTGCACAATGATTTATGGTGACAACGGAGGAGCGATAGGTTGGCTGATTGGTGAAGAAAATCAGGGGCTCGCTTGTATGTTTACGATGATGAACAATGCGCGCGTGTTGGTTGCGGTGCAGGGTGTAGCGCTTGCGGAGCGGGCGATGCAGGCTGCTATTGCATTCGCAGGCGAACGCAAACAAGGACGGGTTAAAGGCCGAGAAGAGACTTGCGCCATCATCGAACATCCAGACGTCAAGCGCATGCTACTCGACATGCGCGCCAAAACATCAGCGGCACGCATGCTCTGTTTGGCCACCGCCGCTGCTATTGATGCAAGTGTATTGTCGATTGAAGAATGCGATAGAAAAAAAGCTGAAGCACGCGCGTCCTTACTCACACCCTTGGCCAAGTCTTTTGCCACCGACATTGCTGTGGATGTTGCTTCATTAGCGCTGCAAGTCCACGGCGGAATGGGATTCATTGAAGACACGGGCGTTGCGCAATATTATCGCGATGCCCGTATATTGCCGATTTATGAAGGTACCAATGGCATTCAGGCGATCGACTTGGTTACGCGAAAATTGGAGTTGGAAGATGGGCAGTTGCTGCGGGATGTAATCTCTATGAGTCAGAGTGATTTGTCGACTTTGGTGGGCGCGGATAGTGCTGGGCAATTGGCGACCAACATTCGGGTCTTGTCTGAAGAATTGAGGGCGATGAGCGGAACTGCAAAGCTGGCTGTGGCAACGGTCTTCACACGTGCGCTGGCGAGTTTTGTTGCTGCGGGATTTTTGGCAAAAGCTGTTGGTGTGGCACCTGATGGAACACTCGGGAAAGAAGCAAATTCAAATGCCTGCTATTTCATTGCCACCGAATTGCATGTTGCGCTTGCAGCGGCACGCTCAGCGGTGATCGCTGCTGATTTCATCGTCACTGCTGACATGTCGACATAGTTGAAACGTCTGAGCATGTCTGTCAGAGCGGCGAGTCGTTGCTGAGTTTGCCAAGTCTAAGCCTCGTTTTCTGGAGTTATTCCCATGTCGACTGATCCACTTCTGCAACCCTTCAAACTGAAACATTTGACGTTGCGGAACCGTTTGATGACGACGTCGCATGAGCCTGCTTACCCGGAAGATGGTATGCCCAAGGGGCGTTACCGGGCTTATCATGTGGAGCGGGCGAAGGCTGGTCTGGCCCTCACTATGACAGCAGGTTCTGCCGCCGTTGCGCAGGACAGCCCACCGGTGTTCAACAACATCCTCGCCTATCGGGACGAAGTCGTGCCATGGATGCGCGAGCTTACTGATGAATGCCACGAACACGGCGCTGCCGTCATGATACAGCTTACGCATCTTGGTCGCCGCACCCGCTGGGACAAAGCGGATTGGTTGCCAGCCGTTGCCCCTACATTAGAGCGCGAGCCAGCGCACCGGGCTTTTCCGAAGTTGATTGAGGATTGGGACATAGAGCGCATCAAGAGCGACTTTGCAGACGCTGCAGAGCGCATGAAAATGGCCGGCGTTGATGGCGTCGAATTTGAATCTTTTGGCCATCTGCTCTCGCAGTTCTGGTCGCCGATGAGCAATCATTTGACAAATGACTATGGCGGTTCCCTCGAAAACCGCATGCGTTTTTCGATGGAGGTCCTCGCGGCGGTTCGACAGCGCGTGGGTGCTGAATTTATCTTGGGCGTGCGCTACGTTGTTGATGAGCTTTCAGCTGCTGGCTATGACAAGCAAGAGGGGATGCAGATCTCCCAGGCGTTGAAAAATAGCGGGCTGATAGATTTTCTCAATGTTTCGCGTGGCCATATCGATACTGATGCCGGCCTCACAGATAATATCCCGATCATGGGCATGGCCAGTGCCCCGCATTTAAATGGTGCGGGCGAAGTGCGGGCAGCAACACAGTTTCCGGTATTTCACGCCACGCGTATTCAGGATGTGGCCACTGCACGCTATGCCATTGCATCCGGCAAGGTTGACATGATTGGCATGACGCGGGCGCATATGGCTGATCCCCACATCATGCGGAAAATCATGGAGAAGCGTGAACATGATATCCGTCCTTGCGTCGGCGCCAATTATTGTCTCGACCGGATTTATCAAGGTGCCATGGCACTTTGTATTCACAATCCTTCGACTGGTCGTGAAGAAACGCTGCCGCATGATATTCCCAAGGCGGAGATCAAGAAAAAAGTGGTTGTGGTCGGCGCAGGACCAGGCGGGCTTGAGGCGGCGCGTGTTGCCGCAGAACGCGGGCATGAGGTCGTCGTGTTTGAGGCTGCCGCAAAAGCCGGGGGACAAATATTGCTGACGTCCCAAAGCCCGCGACGCAAAGAGATGATGGGCATTATTGATTGGCGTCTTGCGCAATGCGAGGCACTTGGAGTCACCATTCATTACAACAGCTGGGGCACGCAGGAGTCAGTATCTGCTGAAAAACCCGATGTGGTGATTGTCGCAACAGGTGGTCTGCCCCACACCGACGTCTTGATCGAGGGCAATGATCTGGTGGTGTCCGCCTGGGACATTATTAGCGGTGACGTGCGGCCTGGCTCCAACGTGCTGATCTATGATGATGCCGGTGACCATGCAGGACTACAAGCTGCAGAGATCATTGCGCAAACGGGTGCCAAGGTTGAGATCATGACGCGCGACAGGGCGTTTGCACCTGAAGTCATGGCAATGAATCTCGTACCCTACATGCGCGAATTGCAGAAGCGACAAACCGTATTCACGGTCACATTTCTTCTCGAAGCCGTTCGTCGCAGTGGCAACCAACTTGTTGCCACCATCGGCAGTGATTACGGAGGTATCAGCAAAGAGCAGACGCATGACCAGATCGTCATCAACCACGGTACATTGCCAACTGATGATTTGTATTTGGAATTGAAACCATTGTCGAAGAACGTCGGTGCCGTAAACTACCAGCAATTGATCAACGGGAAACCCCAAGACGGAGCGCCAAATGTGTCGGGCAGCTTTCAACTTTTCCGCATTGGTGACGCGGTGTCTGCCCGCAACACCCATGCCGCCATCTATGATGCCAACCGCCTTGTCAGGCACGTCTAGGGTCTGATTGTCATTGCCGGACTTGTTCCGGCAATCCATCAGTAGCAGGTGGTGCAAAAAAAGCTATTCACACACAACTTCAGCCATCAAATCTTTCGCTTCAACGCTGTCACCGATTTTGACGTGGATGGCAGTGAGTTTACCGGCGCGTTCAGCCACCACTGAGGTTTGCATTTTCATGGCTTCAAGTTGCAGGATGGGATCGCCTTTTGCTACCTTGTCGCCGACTTTGGCTGTGATGCCGACAACAAGGCCGGGCATGGGCGCTCCTATATGCGCGGGGTTGCCATCTTCAATCTTGGGCCTTGCCGTTACCTTGGCTTTGACGCTGCGGTTGGGAACCCGGATTTCGCGGGGCTGGCCATTGAGTTCGAAGAAGACTTTGACATCACCAGTATCTGATGTTGCACTTACGGTCTGCAACACAATTTCGAGACTTTTGCCGGGGTCAATTTCGGCGGTGATCTGCTCGCCTGGCTCCATGCCAAAGAAAAACGTCTGGGTGGGCAGGGTGCGCACCGGACCGTAAAGATGATGACGGGCGCGGTAATCCATGAAGACCTTTGGATACATCAGGTATCCATTCAAGTCTTCGTCATCGACCACTTCATCTTCGTTGTCATCAATACCCACTTTCAAATCCGCATTGAGTTTGGCGCGGGTGGCTTCCAGATCAATGGCTGGAAGATTGGCAGCGGGGCGATGGGTGATTGCCACTTCACCCTGCAATACTTTTGCAGCAATTGCGGGCGGCCAGCCGCCATCGGGTTGACCGAGGTTGCCTTTCAGCATGTCGACAACAGAATCAGGGAATGCCACGTCGATTGACGGGTCTTCAACCTGGGCGCGGGACAATTTCTGCGCCACCATCATCAAGGCCATGTCGCCCACGACTTTTGATGAGGGTGTGACTTTCACAATATCGCCGAAGATCATGTTGGCGTCGGCATAGGCTTGCGCCACTTCTTGCCAGCGATCTTCGAGGCCGAGGCTGCGGGCCTGCGCCTTGAGATTGGTGAATTGGCCACCCGGCATTTCGTGCAGGTAGACATCTGAGGCGGGTGCAGGCAGCCCACTTTCAAAAGCCGCATATTGTTGGCGCACATGTTCCCAGTATTCAGATATGTCGCGGATGGATTTTATATCAAGCCCGGTGTCGCGGGGCGTGTGGCGCAGGGCTTCAACGATAGAGCCAAGGCAAGGCTGCGAGGTGCCGCCCGAGAATGCATCCATCGCCGCATCCACAACATCAACGCCTGCATCACAAGCGGCAAGTATGGTGGCACCACCGTTGCCTGACGTATCATGGGTGTGGAAATGGATGGGAAGGCCAACCTCCTCTTTCAAGGCCTTGACCAGAACCCGTGCGGCGGCTGGCTTGAGCAGGCCTGCCATGTCTTTCAATCCGAGGATATGAGCTCCGGCACTTTTCAATTCCCTGGCTTTGCGCACATAGTATTTCAGGTCATATTTGGCCCGCGCCGGATCCAGAATATCGCCCGTGTAGCAAACTGTTCCCTCGCAAATCCTGCCAGCTTCGAGCACGGCGTCCATGGCGACGCGCATGTTCTCAACCCAATTCAGCGAGTCGAATACGCGGAACACGTCTACGCCGGTTTTGGCGGCTTGTTGCACAAAAGACCGCACCACATTGTCCGGATAGGTCGTGTAGCCAACGCCATTGGCTCCGCGCAGCAACATTTGCAGCAGGTGATTGGGCATGAGTGTGCGCAGATCGCGTAAGCGTTGCCACGGACATTCCTGCAGGAACCTGTAGGCCACATCAAAGGTCGCCCCGCCCCAGCACTCCACTGAAAACAGTTGCGGCAGATTGGCATTGTAAGCCGGAGCCACCCGCAACATGTCAATCGAGCGCATCCGTGTGGCCAGCAGACTTTGATGACCATCACGCATGGTGGTGTCGGTGATGAGAACCTGCGGCTGTGCAGCCACCCATTCGGCAATTGCCTGCGGCCCATCGCGTAAGAGCTTTTGGCGCAAACCATCCGGCGATACAGCGCAAGGTTCCGGGGGCCGCAATGCCGTGAGACGTTGCGCGGGCTTTTTTCGTCCGACAGTTTCGGGATGGCCATTGACGGTGATGTCGGCGATGTAAGTCAGAATCTTGGTGGCGCGGTCACGGCGCTTTTTGAAAACAAAAAGTTCAAGTGTGGTGTCAATGAACTTGGTGGTGCAGGTATCATTCAGAAACGTAGGGTGTTTCAACAGATTTTCGACAAAGGCAATATTGGTGGAAACACCCCTGATGCGGAACTCGCGCAGCGCCCGGTCAAGTCTGGCAATCGCTTTCTGTGGCGTTTGCGCTGAGGCGATGACCTTGACCAACAACGAGTCGTAATGGCGCGTTACCACGCCGCCTGCATAGGCGGTGCCACCATCGAGGCGAATGCCTGCTCCTGTGGCAGTGCGATAGGCGGTGAGGCGGCCATAGTCGGGAATGAAGTTGTTCTGCGGGTCTTCGGTGGTAATGCGGCACTGGATGGCATGGCCACGCAGCTTCACTTCGGCTTGCGATGCGGCACCTGTGGCTTCAGCCAAAGTGGCACCTTCAGCAATCTGGATTTGAGCCTGCACAATGTCGATGCCTGTCACTTCCTCGGTAACGGTGTGCTCGACCTGCACACGCGGATTGACTTCGATGAAAAAGAACTGACCTGTATCAATATCCATCAGAAATTCGACGGTGCCCGCACATTCATAATTCACTTGGGCGCAGATTTTGCGACCGAGCTCACAAATTTCCTGACGTTGAGCCGCATTGAGATAAGGGGCTGGCGCACGTTCAACCACTTTTTGATTGCGCCGCTGCACCGTGCAATCGCGTTCAAACAGGTGATAAATATTGCCATGTTTGTCGCCGAGAATCTGCACTTCGACGTGCCTTGCCCGGAGGATCATCTTTTCCAGATAACCCTCACCATTGCCAAAGGCGGCTTCGGCTTCACGCCGCCCTTCCTTTACTTTTTCGACAAGATCATCTGGTCCGTTGACGGCCCGCATGCCGCGCCCGCCACCGCCCCATGAGGCTTTGAGCATCAAGGGAAAGCCAATGGCCTTGGCCTGCTTTTGGATCAAA
>JAYUQS010000213.1:0-21340 GCA_043756645.1 Hyphomicrobiales bacterium
AGGCCGATGCCGCCAGCGGGCACAGCGGCGGCACCGTCAGAATTTCGACCCGATCAGCCATCAACTCCAGGTCTTGCACCAGTTGATGCGCAATCAGCAGGTTCAGCGCATGCAGTGCGCTGGCGATGGCACTGGTCGGCGACGCGGCCAAGGCGCAGGCAAAGCCCGTGGGCAGCACAATCAACCGGCTCGCCCCCAGCGCGACCGCCGTGGAAACTGGCGTGTTGCTGGCAATCGCGCCGTCGATCAGATACTGGTTGCCAACTCGCACCGGTGGAAATATCGCCGGGATCGCACAACTAGCGAGGATCGCATCGACCGCCGGGCCGGACGACAAGCATACCGAATTGCCGTGCAACTGCTCCGTGGCGACCACATGAAGTGGCAGCGCTGCGCGCTCAAGCGTGCTGTACGGTAAATGTTGTGCGATCAAGTCGCGCAGCCCACCTGAGTCGACCAGTGAAGGCGAGCGCGAAAACAGACCGGCAATGCGGCTGAAGGTCATCGGGAAAATCGTGCTGCGCTTCAGACCGCACCACAACTGCTCCAGCCGCGCGATGCCGGCCAGCGTCGGATTGCCCGCGAAATACGCGCAGTTGATCGCGCCGACCGAAGCGCCCACCACGAAATCGGGCTGCACGCCGTGTTCGACCAGTGCATGCAACATGCCGACCTGAATCGCACCGAAACTGCCACCGCCGGCAAATACAAAGGCGGTCTTGCCACTTGTCCTGGGTTGCATATGCACCTCCGTGCTGGCGCTGCCGCCCCTGCGTCGGGGAGATTTCTTATGTTACTGCAGCCTTCCTTACTGCTCGGCGCTTTGAATATACGAGGTGTCTCATCCTGCACCAAACACCACCAACTTGCTCTGTATTAAATAGCAACTCTCGCCCATATCCATTGAGTGTCAGACTGCCATGGAAAATCAGTGGAGAATCAGGGTCAGATACAAATCCCCACAATAGGGGACTTATTCGGTGCGATCTTCAGACAAATAGGAAATTCAACCGTTTGAGGCAAAGCATGACATGGATTGGGCGCATCAAAACGCCCCCGGTCCCTGGAGTTTGAGTCGCCGAACGACGTGATTGGCGATACCCTGGCTGGCCAAGCGATGTTCGGTCTGGCGCAGACGCAGCCCGGCCCGCAGCAAGTCAGAATCGCCGCTTTGACCTGTCACCCATTGACGCGCTGATCGACATCAAAGTGCGGTGCGGGTTGCGCCGCAATATCCCAATCCGGCTCGATTTGTGACCCCTCACCCACCTGCGCATCAAAGTCCTCCCACAACGGCGGGCCACGCGCCGGGGCGATGTGCGGTGGTTCTGACTCCACACCGATGTGCTCCAGTATTTGCCGGATATCAGCACTGTGCGTGATGAAGGCGATGATGCGCATGGGCCCGCCGCACAGCGGGCATACCAGCGGCAACACCTCGTAGATGCGGGCAATCAAAACCGCCCACAGGTGGTACGCCCGTGCGCGCTTGGGTGGCACGGGCTCGGGCGTGGGCGGGATGGCGTTGCCCTGTGGCGCAACTCCAGCCGGGCCCTCGCCAGTGATGACTGGCTTGGCCTGCGCCATGGCCGGTTGCGCCGGAGCGGCCAGCGCCAGAGCCGTCACCGCAGCCCTGAGCGGCGAGTTCGCAGCCAGCACTCCGAAGTAGCGGTGCCGGTGGGTGCGAGGTGGAGGCACCAGTGCCGCAATGCGATCAATCAGTTCCAGTGACGTCAGCGTAAGCTCGTCTGAACTGGACCCCGTTTGGTGGACGCCACGAAGCACGAAAAGCGTTATCCACGGGCGGGCGGTTCGGTCGCTTGCGACGAACCGAAACGGCCGGCGGTGGGTAACGCGGTGCCGCCCATTGCGACGATAGCTGGGTCGTTGAATTTAACCCCGCGCGCCAGCGCCGCTCGAACTCTGCCGGTGTGACGTAGCCCAACGAAGAATGGCGACGTTCGGTATTGTAGTAACCGATGTATTCGACAATCTCGAGCCGAGCTTGCTCACGGGTCTCAAAGTGCACGTCGTGCACGCACTCGACCTTCACGGTCCCATTGACTGATTCCATCGGCGCATTGTCCCAACAATCCCCCTTGCCGCTCATCGACACCGTGATGCCACGCGCTTGGAGTTTGCGCCGGTAGTGGTTGGCCGCGTATTGCGATCCGCGGTCCGAATGGTGCACCAGCCCTGCGCCGGGATTGCGCAAACCCAGGGCAAGCTCCAGCGCCTGCAGCGTCAACTCCTGGGGCATCGTCTCGCTCATCGCCCAGCCCACCAGCTTGCGTGCGTACAAATCCAGCACCAGCGCCAGGTGCAGCCAACCTTCGTCTGTGGGGATGTACGTTTTGTCCGCCAACCACTTCTGGTTCGGCGCCACCGCGTCAAAGTCGCGCTGCAGCACGTTGGGAGCCACTGGATGCGCGTGCTTGGAGTCCGTCGTCACAACACGAAACCGCCGCCGCTTGTGGCTTTGCAGCCCATGCTCGCGCATCAAGCGCCCGATGCGTTTGTGGTTGACCGTCTGGCCCCTGGCCTGGCTGATCTCCGGCGTCATGCGCCGCCTGCCGTAGCGCCCTCTATGCTTGCGATGCCCGACTCGAATCTGCTCGACCAGTTGCGCATCGTCGCGCGAGCGTTTCGATGCTGCGCGCCGACGCGCAGCATTGAGGCCACTGCGCGATACCGACAACAACTCGCACATCATCGTCGTCGCGTAGATCTGCCGATGCGCTTCGATCCAGGCGTACTTCACATCAACTCCCTGGCAAAGTACGCCGCCGCTTTTTTTAAGATCTGGTCAAAGAGGGTTCGACCACGAACATACAGGGCTCGCAGGGAAGCCAATTCAGGGGTGGTGATACCGATTTCGTTGCCCAGATGCTGCCACAGCGTTGTCGGAACGATGCGCACCGAATTCAGCAGGCACCCGCTCAACCGCAAGAAACCGATGTGCAATGCCAGCCCGAGCTTGTGGGCGTTGCCTCGGCGGGCGTTAATGGTAAGCGACCAGCAAACCCCTATTGACTGCGCCCCGGCGGCTGTGGTTGACACTCAGGCCGATGAGGTTGGCGCCTGCCAGCGATGCGGCAACAGCTCGTCGATCATGCTGGCGCGCTGCGTTGGCAGCCGTGTCAGCACATCTTTCAGATAAGCGTACGGATCATGCCCATTGAGCTTGGCACTTTGAATCAGACTCATGACCGCCGCACCACGCTTGCCCGCCCGCAGCGAACCGGCGAACAACCAGTTGTTGCGCCCGATGGCAATCGGACGAATTTGATTTTCAATATGGTTGTTATCCACCGGCAATTGCCCGTCGCATAAGAAACGCGTGAGCGCACCCCAACGCCGCAGGCTGTAATCCAATGCTTTGGCCGTGCCCGAGCCATCCGTAATCTTCTGGCTTATGGGAACAAGTCCGGCAATGACGGCATATTCTTATTTTAAGCCGTCATTCCAAACGCGCACGAAGCGCCAGCGGAGTAAGCGATTTGAAATGACGACTCAGAGTTCAGTGCGAAATCAAAAAAGGCGCAGCACATGACAATAAAATCAATCAGCATTTACCCTCAATCTCGATCACAATTGTCCGCTAAAGCCTGTTAACGTCCCCGCTCAATCTCCACACCCACACTCCGTGCATTCGGAATGATATCCGGCTTTTCCACGCGCACGCGCGCCGCCAACACGCGCTTGTCTTTCAAACAGGCCCCGGCGATTTTCTCGCATAGGGTCTCCACCAAATTGATATGGCCTTCAGCCAAAATCGCTTCAACTTTCTGGGCGATGATTTCATAGGACACGACGTGGCTGATTTCGTCAGCCATCGGACCTTCGGTTTCTTTTACCGACAGGTCGATGTTGACGATGATGCGTTGCGGCTTCACCTTTTCATGATCGTAAATGCCGATCAGTGCCAAGCATTCCAAATCGCGCACGAACACATGGCGCACCTGCGCCTTGGCGGAGGCCACGTGGTGGGAAATCATGGGTTTTTTGCTCATTCCGTCACCTCAGTAATATCCGGTGTTTGCCACACCAAATGCTGACCCCCATCTAGGGCGATCATTTGCCCGGTCAAGGCGGGTTGCGACAGAATAAACCGCGTTACAGCCGAAATTTCTTCCGGAGACGTGCCGCGCCCCAAAAGTGTAAGGCCCGCTTGCTTGTCAAACTCCGCCTGGTCCATGCGGGCAGAAGGCAATGCCGGCCCCGGCCCGATGGCGTTGACACGAATGCGCGGTGCCAGTGCTTGCGCCAAGGTGCGCGTGGCCGTCCACAAACCGGTTTTCGAGAGGGTGTAAGAGAAGAAGCGCGGGTTCAGCTTGAGCACGCGCTGGTCAATGATGTTGATGACATTGCCATGCTGATCAGCAGGTAACTGCTTGGCGAAGGCTTGTGCCAGCATAATGGGAGCGCGCAAATTCGTATCCTGATGCCGCGCCCAGCTTTCAGGCGAAATGCTTTCCGCTTCATCGGGCTCAAAGATCGAGGCGTTGTTGATCAGCAGATCGAGCGGGCCCAATGCGGCAACGGCTGCTGATGTGATGCGTTCCGGCGTTTCAATGCTTGAGAGATCGCCCTGCACCACCACGGCTTTACGGCCTTTGGCGCGAATGAGCGCGGCCACATCTTCGGCTTCTTGCGTGGAGGTGTTGCAATGAACAGCGATGTTATAGCCAGCTTCAGCGAGGTCCAACGCCAGTTGGCGGCCGATGCGTTTGGCGGCTCCGGTGATGAGGGCGGTGTGCAGCATCTTCAAGTCTTCGGCATCAGGATGACGTAGTGCTTCTTTAATTTCTTCACGGTTTCCCATGTGCCTTTAAAACCGGCGGGGATGATGAAGGCGTCGCCCTTCTTGAAGGTCCAGCCTTTGCGTGAACCTTCTTTCTTGAGTTCCACTTCACCGGAGATGATGTGGCAGAACTCCCATTCGTCATAAGCCACTTTCACCTTGCCCGGTGTCGACTCCCATATTCCGGAATAGAGCCTACCATCTTCGCCCTCAAAATGATTCCAAGTTTGCGTCAGGCGTTTGCCCGAGATGAGGCGTGACGGATCAGGCGTGCCCTTCTCAACTTTCGGCGCACCCCGCCCTTCGGTTTTCATGTGGATGATATCTGGAATCATGTTGTGTTCCCTTGTTCTTGTTCCGACCTCCTCTCTCATTCCCTCCCCCTTGTGGGGAGGGTTAGGGTGGGGGTCGCTCCGTCTTAGATTTTATCTTTTGCAAACTTTCAAAATTCATCCGACCCCCACCCCGCCCTCCCCACAAGGGGGAGGGAGAAGATTTGAGTTAGTCTCTATAACGGCCCACACGCGCCATGAGATCATGTCGTGTGGGTGTGAAATCATTGGCCACCCACCAGTCTTCAAGCGCTGACAAGATCTGCCCCATTTTCGGTCCAGGGATTAAGCCCACGCCAATCAAGTCTGTGCCTTTCACCGGCAAGCGTGGAGGCACCCAGGTGTTGGCCAAGTCGAGCAGTGCGAGCCATGCAGGATCATCCAATTTGGCTTTCGATTGCGCAACGGAAAGGCGCACAGCATCACGCCACGTAGCAGCACCCAATTGATAGAGAATGCGACGACGTTCAGAGTCTTTCAATGAGGGGGTGAGATCAGGCGCTGCGGCCATGGCAGTCAAACGTGCAGCGTCTTCGTTCGAAAGGCGCAATTGATCTTTGAGTTTAAGAGGGGCACGCGCCAGCACGAAAAGGCGTGGCAAAGCATCCGGTGGCAGGCGCTCCAACACCTTCCATTGTTCCGTATGCGGAATAATTATTTTAAGGATGTTCGTCTCCGCCATCAACTGCAACAACTTGATCGCTTGCGGGGCCACGAGAAATTTCAAAAACTCCTGCCGGATGCGTTCGACCGAAAGTTTTTTGAGGCCGGATTTGTGTTTGATGCAGGCTTCCAAACCTTTTTTGTCTGGCGCGTTTTTTCCGTAGAAGGCATGGAAACGGAAGAAGCGGAGAATGCGCAAGTAGTCTTCGGTGATGCGCTCGGAAGCGTCACCAACAAACCTCACCTTCCGCTTTTGAATGTCTATATAACCCTTTGTATAATCGTATATTTTACCCACTGCATCGCAGTACATGGCATTGATGGTAAAGTCCCGCCGCGCCGCGTCTTCTGCCCAATTGTCTGTGAACGAAACCACTGCATGACGGCCATCGGTTTCCACATCGCGGCGCAAAGTTGTGACCTCAAAGGCCGCCTTCTGATGCGTCACTGTCACGGTGCCATGTTCAAGTCCCGTGGGGTGCACACCAAAGCCCGCAGCCTTCGCAATTGCCATCACTTCATCGGGCAAAAGCACTGTGGCAAGATCAACGTCAGCAACCGGAACACCCAGCAAAGCATTGCGCACAGCGCCACCGGCAACACGGGTTTCGCCTTTCGCATTGAGCACACGCATGACCGCTTGTAAGCGTGGCTCATTCAACCACACTTGGTCGCTGAGGGATGGAAGTTCAGTTTTTGGCATTTTGAAACCTGTCAGAAAGATTTTTGATAATGCCGGCTGTAGCCCCCCAAATATAGCGCTGCTCATAGGGGTAAACATAATAGCGCCGCGTCATGCCCTTCCACTCCCGCGTCTGGGTTTCACGATTTTTCGCATCGAGTAAAAATTGCAGTGGCACATCAAAAATATCATCAACCTCGCTGGCCTGTGGCGTAAAAGTGTGGCCCGGCAAAATCCGCGCTACGACGGGCACAACAAAATACCCAGTCACCGTGAGATAGCCATCAAGATAACCCAAAGGCTCGATATAGCGTGAAGCAAGTCCGGTCTCTTCCTCGGCTTCACGCACCGCTGCTTGCAAAGGCGTTTCACCCGCATCAATGCGTCCACCTGGAAAAGCAATCTGCCCGCCGTGTTTCGACAAGCTCGCAGTGCGTTGCGTCAACAACACTGAAGGCACTGCATTCTCTATCACGCCCACCAACACAGCTGCAGGCTTTGGCACGATGCCGTGCGGGATCATCTGCGCCTTGCTGTTCATCTCATCATCACTGAGATCCCATGTGTCAGGTGGGTCAGCGCGGAGAGCTGTTGGTGCGCGGGTGAGGAAGTGGTTGAGCGTTAGCATTTGGCAGCGCCCAATTTACTCAACGAAGGGACCTCATCCGTCTCGCGCCTTGCGCGATCCACCTTCTCCATCTGCGATGGAGAAGGGACAAGCGGTCCCCTCTCCAACAATGTTGGAGAGGGAGGGGCCCGACGCGAAAGCGTTGGGAGGGTGAGGTCCCTGCATCGATTCACAACTCTCAAACCCCAATCTCCCCAGCCCGCTTCATCGGAAAAAACACGCCACTCGACCAAACCCCAAACCACTCACCCTCAACCACGCCAAGTGCAACCAGATCATAAAACAACGCACGAGACACCAGTGCTTCTAAATTTGTGCGCACCAACACATAGGGTTTCAATCCATCGGTGCCCGCTTCATCAGCAAAGCGCAGACCATGCTCAGCATTCACCACAACGTGATCATCGACATTGGTTTCAAACCCGATGACCTGTTCTTTGCCCGCACCCGTCACACTCATCCTGACAGCCACAAACGGCGCATCATCAACCTGAATGCCGCACTTCTCGACGGGCGTGACCAGAAAATACTTGTCATCGTCCCGTCGCAAAACCTGCGAAAACAGCTGATACAACGGCTTTCGCCCAATCGGCGAGTTCATGTAAAACCATGTGCCATCACCGGCAATGCGCATGTCGATGTCACCACAAAACGGCGGATTCCATAGATGTACCGGTGGCAAGCCACCTGCTTTGTGAACTTCTTTTAAACCCGCCAAAGGGTTGCTTGCGTCGCGGGCCTCCGCCATCATAGTCCTGACTGTTAGAATCGTTCGATCATGCCTCTTTTGCGCCATGCTGCGTCATCAGAATACGTGCTTCGAACCGAAACCATACGAATTGATTTAGGAAACATAGTGGAAGCCATGGCCAGCAGCAACGTCGCGTCAACATCTGTGCAAGAATTGGAAAACGTCGCAGCCAAATTGGTGGCGGCGCGGGAGAGTTTAAAGAACGTCGTCTATGGCCAAGAACAGGTGATTGACCTTTGCCTCGTCGCCATTCTCTCCGGCGGCCATGCACTTCTGGTCGGTGCACCGGGCCTTGCCAAAACCCGCCTTGCCGCCGCGTTAGGGACGGTGTTGGGCCTCAACGACAAGCGCGTACAATTCACCCCTGACTTGATGCCTGCAGATATTCTGGGTTCCGAAGTGTTGGATGAAGACGACAAGGGCCGCAAATCCTTCCGTTTTGTGCCAGGCCCCGTGTTTTGCCAATTGCTGATGGCCGACGAAATCAACCGCGCTTCACCGCGCACACAGTCAGCCTTGTTACAAGCCATGCAAGAACACCACGTTACCATCGCTGGGCAGCGCCATGACTTGCCGCAACCCTTTCATGTGTTGGCTACACAAAACCCGATTGAGCAGGAAGGCACTTATCCGCTGCCGGAAGCACAGTTGGACCGCTTCTTGGTACAAGTCGACATCACCTACCCGCCATTGGATGCTGAACGCCGCATGCTGTTCTCAACCACCGGCAATGATGAAGCCGTGGCCAAAACTGTGATGAACACCGCCGATCTGATTGCCGCCCAACGCCTTGTGCGCACCTTGCCCGTGGGGGAACAAGTGGTGGAGGCTATTCTGCGTGTCGTCCGCGCCGCCCGCCCCGGCCCTGATGCTGATGCTACCATCAACGAGTCCATCGCCTGGGGACCATCCCCCCGCGCCAGCCAAGCCTTGATGCTGGGCGCCCGCGCCAAGGCTCTGCTCGATGGTCGCCTAACACCATCAATTGATGACGTGGCTGAATTGCTCGACCCCGTGTTCAAGCACCGCATGGCGCTGAATTTCCAAGCCCGGGCTGATGGCAAAACCATGGCTGGCATCATCACGCATTTGAAGACGCTGCTTGGCTAAGCTGATGGCCGTCTCGCAATCCGTTTCTCATAGCCTCAACCAAAGAGGCGAAGCGCTGTCACAAGCCCTGCCGCCCTTGCTGGTGCGGGCTGAGAAGGTTGCGGCTTCCGTGATATTGGGCGTGCATGGCCGCCGCACGGCAGGCACAGGCGAAAGCTTCTGGCAATATCGCGCATATGGTTTTGGTGACTCCACACAACGTGTGGATTGGCACCGCTCCGCCAAGTCTGACACGGTTTACATCCGCGAGAACGAATGGGAAAGCGCCAACACGCTTTGGGTCTGGGCTAACACTGGCCCGCGCATGGACTATAAATCGCACCTCTCAACAGTGACCAAATGCGACCGCGCCCAAATCATCGCCATGGCCATGGCGTCATTGGCCATCCGCGGCCATGAACGTGTTGGCGCATTGGGCAGCCCCCGCGCCGCCACAAATGGACGTATATCACTGTTGCGCACCGCTGAATGGATTGCCGAAAAACGCGACGCGCAATTGCCCGCCATGTCAGCCCGGCAAAAACGTGCTGCTGCTGTGTTGGTGTCAGATTTTTTGGAACCTATCGCAGAGATTCGCCGCAGCTGGAGCATGTTGGCCGAAGCTGGCGTCAAAGGTCACATCGTGCAAATTGCTGATCCCGCCGAAGAGACCTTGCCCTTCGATGGCCGCAATGAATTTTTGGGCTTTGATACGTCGTCAACTTATCTCGCCCGCAAAACCGAAAACCTGCGCGGTGCCTATGAAAAAGCTTATGCCGAACATCGGCAATTGCTGCGTGACCTCGCACGCTCACTTGGCTGGACTTTCACCGTGCACCGCACCGATGAAGCAGCAACGCGCTGCTTGTTACCGCTTTATACCCACGTCAGCGGCGCTGCCCGTTTTAATGCGGCGGCAACGGCATGAGCGGGTTGTTGTCGCTTTTGCAATTTGGAACGCCGCTGGCTTTGCTCGGCCTCATCAGCTTGCCCATCATCTGGTGGCTGCTGCGCTTCACGCCGCCCAAACCCAAACAAATCAAATTCCCACCCATCCGCATTTTGTTGGGACTGCCGACACAAGAAGAAACACCTGACAAAACGCCTTGGTGGTTGTTGTTGCTGCGTTTGGGTCTTGCGGCACTTCTGATTTTCGCTGTGTCGCAACCTTTCCTGCAACCCAAAGGCACCGATATTTTGCCATCGGGCCATCGCCTTGTTGTGGTGGATGATGGTTGGACCTCGGCACAAACTTGGACACAAAAACGCGACTTCCTGTTGCAGGTGCTGGAACAGGCCCGCAACGAAAGTGTGCCTGTGACACTTGTGGGAAGCGCTCCTGTTGCGGGCGCATTGGCTGAGGTGAAGCAACCGGCGCGCGATGCACTCGAACGCGCGAGATTGATGAAGCCTTCGGCCTTGAACACGGATCGCCTGACTTTGATTGAAAAACTAAAATCCGCCGACATCAAGGATGTGGCGTCAGTCGTTTGGCTGTCTGATGGTCTTGACGCAAAATCAAGCGAAGACTTTGCCAAGGCGCTGGGAGCTATTGCGCCACTCAGGATTTACGCTTCACAAGCTTCGGACTTGCCGCTGGCGCTTGCCCCGCTGCTGTTTGAAGGCAATGACATTAAAATCTCAGCATTACGAAGTGCAGCCGCACCAAGCACAGCAACGCTGAAAGCCATCGCCACCAACGGCCGCACGCTGACTGAATTGCCGGTCGACTTTGGCACCGCGACGGAAAAGCAAGTGACCCTGAATTTGCCAACAGCGCTGCGCAATGAAATCTCGGCCATCGCCATCGGCGGCCAAGACCATGCAGGAGCACGGCAATTGTTTGATGACCGCTGGCGTCGCCGCACAGTTGCGCTGCAAAGTGGCCAAGGCAATGTGGCGGGCCAATTGTTGTTGGCACCTCTGCATTATGTGAAGCGCGGACTTGAGCCTTATGCCGAACTGTACGAGCCACAATCCGATGTTGAACTCTCGGCTTTGATGGATGCAGGCTTGTCAATGTTGGTGCTGGCTGACGTGGGTGCGATTTCTGATGAGCAAACACAAAAGCTGAATCCATGGATTGAACGTGGTGGCGTATTGTTGCGCTTTGCCGGTCCACGCTTGGCCACGACAACCGATACTTTGTTGCCCGTCACACTGCGCCAGGGTGATCGTTCTTTTGGCAGTTCCTTAAGCTGGGAAGTCCCACAAGGCCTTGCAGCATTTCCGGAAAGCAGCCCCTTCGCTGGCCTCACCGTTGACCCCAATATCAAAGTACAAAAGCAAGTGCTGGCTGAACCTTCACCCGAATTGGCCGACAGAACATGGGCCAGCTTGGAAGACGGCACACCTTTGGTGACAGCCGAGAAGCGCGGCAAAGGCTTGCTGGTTTTGGTGCATGTAACAGCCAATGCCGATTGGTCTTCGCTTCCACTCTCAGGCCTGTTCCTTGACATGCTGCAACGCGTGGCAGGCCTCGATGCCGCGTCAACGCAAACCAGCACACAAGCCGCTGAAGCGAATTATGTGCCGCGACTTTTGCTGTCTGGCGAAGGTGCCTTGGTGGCCCCCACTGAAACCATTCAACCTATGACACAGGCCGCAATGGAAATTGCCAAGGCCAGCCTTGCAACACCGCCGGGCTTATACGTGCGCCAAGGCCGCGAACGCGCCATCAACCATGTGCTTGATGCAACAACGCTCATCGCCATGCCCGCAACTGTAGGCGGCACTGCCGTTCAACCCTATACCGAAGCTCCACGACAAGACTTGGCCCCGATGATGTTTGCTGCTGCTGCTCTCTTCTTCCTGTTGGATACCCTTGCCACCATTTGGCTGGGCGGCGGCATGAAGCGCGCCGTGACAGTGGCGTCACTTTTGCTGGCCTTCATGGTGGTGCAGCCGCCGCAGGCTGATGCGCAAGACATCAACGAAGCTGACATAAAAGCCGCACTCGAAACCAGCCTAGCCTATGTCATAACTGGCGATGCGGAATTGGATGACACCAGCAAAGCAGGGTTGCGTGGGCTATCGCTGATCATGTCTGACCGCACGTCTGCATCGCTGGGTGAACCTGTGGGCGTTGACTTGACGGAAGATGAACTTGTGTTTTACCCCGTGCTGTATTGGCCGGTGCCAGAAACAGTGCAGCCGTTGTCTGACGCTGTTCGCGCCAAAATCGCCGCCTATATGAAAAGCGGGGGAACGATTTTCTTTGATACCCGTGATGGTGGTTTGGATGCTTCATTGACAGGCGGCGGCAATGCGTCATTGCAAACACTGCTGGCCAAGTTGGATTTACCACCGTTGGAGCCTGTTCCGGAAAAACATGTGTTGACGCGCAGCTTCTATTTGCTCGACCGCTTCCCCGGCCGCTACGATGGCCCTGCCCCGTGGGTTGAAGCGCAGTCCGCCGAGGGGGCAGCAGCAACGGGTGCCGCTGATGGCGTGTCATCCATCATCATTGGAGCCAATGACTATGCCGCCGCCTGGGCCATCAATGACAATGGCGACCCTTTAAACGCTCTCGTGGGCAGTGCTGATCGGCAACGGGAATTCGCCTTCCGCACTGGCGTCAATGTTGTAATGTATGCGCTCACTGGAAATTATAAGGCCGACCAAGTGCACGTGCCTGCACTGCTTGAAAGGCTCGGCCAATGAGTGGTTGGGACATCACATTCCTGCCCTTTATCGGCTGGCCCTTGTTTTGGGCGGCTTGCGTCATCGCTGCCGCACTTTCCGCAGCCTTGATTTATCTCAATCGTCGCGGCTGGCCTTTGCGTGTGGCAGGCTTGGCGCTTGTATTGGCCGCCCTCGCCAACCCCATTCTCAACACCGATGAGCGCCAACAATTGCCCGACGTTGTGGCCGTCATCATAGACGACAGCGCCAGCCAAAACATCGGCACCCGCCGCCAACAAGCGGAAGACGCGTTGAAACAAGTACAGTCACGCGTCGCCGCCATGCCCAGCACTGAAATGCGCGTTGGCCGTACTGTCACAGGTTCAACAGCTGACACTGACGGCACCCGCCTGTTCGCAGCACTGGCCAAAACCATGGAAGGCATACCGCCCGAACGTTACGCCGGTGCCATCATCATCACCGATGGTCAGGCCCATGATGTGCCAAAGCAACTGCCTCTAGATATGGCGAAAGCGCCTGTTCATGCTTTCATCACGGGTTCCAAAAAAGAAACCGACCGCCGCGTCATCATCGAACAAGCCCCGCGCTTTGTCATTGCAGGTCAGGAACAACCTATCACCTTCCGCGTTGAAGACACGCCAGCGACGGGACAAGATGTTGAGGTCACCGTGCGCTTACCCGATGGCCGCGAGGAAGTGGTGACACTTCCGCCCAACGAGTCACACACGTTCAATTTGAAAATCGAACGCGCCGGACAAAACGTTATCGAAATCGTCGCCGCACCGCGCGAGAACGAAGTGTCGCTATCCAACAATCGCGCTGTCGCCGTGATCAAAGGCATTCGGGATCGTTTGCGCGTATTGTTGGTCTCCGGCCAACCCCACCCCGGTGAACGCACCTGGCGTGACTTGTTAAAGTCCGACGCCGCGGTTGATCTGGTGCACTTCACCATTCTGCGCCCGCCTGAAAAACAGGATGGCACGTTAACACGTGAACTCTCGCTCATCGCTTTTCCAACGCGCGAACTCTTCATTGATAAAATCAAAAGCTTCGACCTGGTAATTTTTGATCGCTACCGCATGCAATCGATTTTGCCGGAAGCCTATCTCGCCAATGTCGCTGAATATGTCAGGGGCGGTGGTGCTGTGCTGATTTCATCAGGGCCCGACCTCACTGCCATTGACGGTCTCTACTCGTCACCGCTTGCCGAAGTCATGACCGCCAGCCCGACGGGCGACGTCACTGAAAAAGCCTTCCGCCCGAATGTGACTGCGCAAGGCCTGCGCCATCCTGTCAGCAAGAATTTGCCGGGATCCAATGCCGATGGCGAAGAAACCTGGGGCCGCTGGTTCCGCGTGATTGATGCAGCAGCTGGTCCTGATACGCACACATTGCTTGATGGCCCTGACAACAAACCATTGCTGGTCTTGGGCCGCGTCGGCGAAGGCCGTGTGGCGCAATTCCTGTCTGACCATGGCTGGCTTTGGGCCCGTGGTTACGACGGCGGTGGCCCGCAAATGGAAGTGCTGCGCCGCCTCGCCCATTGGCTGATGAAAGAGCCTGACTTAGAGGAAGAAGCACTGCTCATTCGTGGCGAGGGACAAAATGTCGTCGTCGAACGCCGCACTATGGCCGATGTTACATCGCCCGTCACACTGACGTCACCTGATGGCAAAGAAGACGTTCTCAACCTGAGCGAAGTCTCACCCGGCATTTTCACCGGACGCAAAACCACAGCCGCCCAAGGCATTTACAAAGCCACTGACGGAACACTCACCACCGTTGCGGCAATCGGCAACAGCGACGACAAAGAAGCTGGCAATGTGCTTGCCACCGCTGATCTCTTAACACCCGCCGCTGATGCCACCCGTGCGCGGACCTATTGGATTGAAGACGGCCTTCCCCGCTTATCGAAAGCAGAGAACGGCGCATTAATGGGTGGCGCATCTTGGGCAGCCCTCAAAGACAACAAGCAATTCAAGGTCACTGCGGTGCGCGAAACCTCATTGTTCTCTACCCTCGCCAGCCTTGCCGTATTGCTGCTGGCGATGGCCGGCATGTGGTATCGCGAGGGGCGCTAACTTACATGGCGATGTGCTGCCACCACCAGCCCTTGCGCATCAGCCAAAGCACCCGCATTCAATTCTAAAAATAGCAACCGCTTCGGGTCCACCGGACCTGGCAATAGCATGTGCCCTTCCGGCACTTGTGCAAAGCCCACCCGCGCATAATAGGGCGCAGCGCCGACCAGCAGCACCAATTTGTGGCCTGCGGCTTTCGCCATCGCCAGTGTGCTGCTCATCAACGATTTGCCAATGCCGATGTTCTGCCGCAACGGGTGAACCGCCAACGGCCCTAACAGCAAAGCCTTTGTACCCTTCGCACCAACAGCCAGCGGCCAATAGGAGATTGCCCCAGCGACACCAATTTCAGAATCACGAATGACGTAAGACAAACCCGCCGCAGCCATGTTGCCTTCACGCAAACGATAAGAGGTTTTGGTGCGCCGCAGCGGCCCGAAAGACAAATCCAAGAGATGTTCTACTGCATCATGGTCAGACGGCAGGAATGGCGACAGTATGAATGGAGCGGACATGGTAACCTCAGAAACAATGAAGGGAAATGGGCCGCTGCCATTTCCTTCGATCCAAGGTCAGGCGCAACAACCGGCAACAACACAAGGCGAGGCAAAGCCCCATCGCAGGTATTTTCGTCGCATCATTTGGTTGGTCGTTATCATCAATTGCCGCATAGCCTCACAGTTGTGAATCGTCAAGAGTTTGGTCACCAGTGCAGCGACAGCGGTACATCGTCGACCAATTCCGCAATCCGCCGCCGTGTGCCGCCATTCACGCGCTCAGGCAATTCAGCGTGGTGGAAAAACCGCGCATCAGCAATTTCCATATTGGGCACGAACACGCGTTGTTCGAAATCCCGCAGCACATAAAATGCCAGATGGTCACCGCGCATTTCCTGTTCATTGCTAAAAATACCCTTGAACTCCAAAGCGCCCTTTGCAAAAATCGCAGCTTCCTCTTCAATTTCCCGGTGTGCTGCCTCTTCGCAAGTCTCGCCGCGCTCCACCCCGCCACCCGGAAAAATCCAGCCGGGCGCGTAAGTTTGCTTGACCAGCATAAATCGCCCCTGCCCGTCGATCACCGCTGTGCGCGATCCCAAGGTCATGCCCCGTGTCATCTTCAAAATCGGGCGTGTGAGCAAAACCCGCAGCCGTGTCAGCGGGCTACGGGCAATTCGATGTTCTTCATTCACACCCAACCGATTACTTGTATCAACCATCTAACAGTCCTATGGAAATGCCTGATTTCAACCATACCGGACCTGCCTAGCCCCATGCGGCAAATCTTCAAGATATTTTTCAATGCGGAGGGAACAAGGCCAGTCTTGGTACTGCTGTGCCTGATTTTGGGCGGCTTGGCGGAAGCCATTGGCATTGGCACATTATTGCCGCTGGTCACCACCATTCTCAATCCAGGAAACGGCGCATCTTCGGTTTTTGAAACGGCGGTGCAAACAGTCTTTGCAACAATCAATATTGCTCCCACTTTTGTCAATATGATCATCATGATTGTCAGCATCATGTTTGTCCGGTCCATCCTCCTGTTCACCGCCATGAGTTACGCAGGCCTTACAGGTGCAAGGATATCTATCTATTTCCGGCGTAAAATCATTCGCGCCATTTTTGCAGCGAAGTGGCGTTTCTATGCCAACCAAAGCACCGGTCGTCTGGCCACCACGCTCGGCAATGACGCTTCGCGTGCTGGCGATGCCTACATAACCTTTGCCACAGCAGCTGCATGCAGTGTGCAAATTCTGGCCTATGCCGCAGTCGCCCTGTTCATCAATTGGCGCGTGGCCGTTGCGGGAATTCTAGGCGGACTTTTAATTGCTCTTGCGTCCAACAAACTCGTGCGCATTGCCAAAAGTTCTGGTTTCAAAATGACAGATCGCGTCGGCCTCATGACCGCCGATACCGTGGACATTCTTCATAATATCAAAGCGGTCAAATCTATGAACCGTTACGATTCATTGCTCGGTCATTTGGATACTGTATTAAAACGCTTGAAGAAAAGCCTCTATGCGTCAATCTTGTCACGCTATGGGTTGGTTTACGGCAATGATTTTCTGGTTTCATTGCTTGTGGGCTGCGGCGCTTATGCTGCTTACACTTTTGGCAAAGTGCCTTTGCCGCAACTCATGGTCTTTGGCATTTTGTTTTTCCAGGTTATTTCCTACGCCGCAAAATTACAAAAGCAAATTCAAGTTGCCGCCATTTATCAAGGTGCTTACGAAAGCGTGACCGAAGTCCTGGCCGCGGCAAACGAAGAAAAAGAAATCATCACCGGCACGCAAAAACCAGATATCGGCAAAGGCATTTCGATGCGCGATGTCACGTTTCATCATGGTGCCGCAACCGTGTTGAACGGCTTGTCACTCGATATTCCAACCAACGGCATCACCGTGATTCAAGGCCCGTCAGGGGCTGGCAAAACCACTCTGTTGGACTTGATTATCGGATTTCATTTGCCGCAATCTGGTGAAATCAAAATCGGCGACACCAATTTGGCTGATCTTGACGTTCAAGCGTGGCGAAGCTGCATCGGCTATGTGCCGCAAGAACTGTCCTTGTTCCACGACAGTGTGACAGAAAACATTACGCTCTATGATGAAAGCCTGACAGCTGAAGCCGTTTCTGAAAGCGTAAGACTGTCCGGCGTTGCAGGATTTTTGGACAAATTACCCAATGGCCTCGACACCGACGTGGGCGAATTTGGTGGCAAACTTTCCGGTGGCCAACGCCAACGTATTTCACTTGCCCGTGCGCTCGTCACAAATCCAAAACTGCTCATCCTTGATGAAGTCACCAGCGCACTCGATCCTGAAACTGAAGCTGCAATTGTCAGAAACATCGCCGAACTTCGTGGCCGCTACACCATCATTGCCATTACGCATCGCCCGGCTTGGACCGAAATTGCCGATCAACTTTACACGTTGCAGGATGGCAAAGCCGTGTTGCAAAAATCTCCCGGCAGAAAGAAAAAATGAGTGCGCATATCGAGGTAAAACCCGTCACTGACAAATCTTCGAAACGGGATTTTCTGGAGGTGCCGCATGTGGTGTTCCGGGATGATCCGCACTGGGTGGCACCCTTGTATTTGGAGCGTGACGAACATCTTGATCCACGCAAGAACCCTTATTTTGAGCACGCCGAAGTGCAACTGTTTGTGGCTTACAAAGACGGAAAGCCTGTTGGAAGAATCTCAGCTCAAAACGACCAACTACGCCTAAAAATACACAATGATAACAATGGTATGTTCGGTTTTCTTGATGCGGTGGATGATCAAAAAGTTTTCAATGCTCTAACTGATGCGGCAGGCAATTGGCTCAGGTCCTGCGGACGCAGCGGAATGATTGGCCCTTTCAGTTTCTCCATCAATGATGAAACCGGAATGTTGATTGATGGTTTTAATTCCAGTCCGAATATGATGATGGGACATGGATGCCCGCATTATGCAGTGCACATGGATGCACTCGGTTTTCAAAAGGCAAAAGACGTGATTGCCTATCACTATGATTTTGGCCCGGAAGCGCCTGCTCTTGTGACCCGCGTGCAGCAGCGTGCAATGGCGTCCGGTGATTTTTCAATTCGTCCTCTCAAACTTTCGGACATGAAAAATGAGATCCGTGTGATCATGGACATCTTCAACGATGCCTGGTCCAACAATTGGGGCTTTGTGCCGTGGACGGAGGCCGAGCTCGACAAGTTGGGCAAAGATTTAAAACTCCTCGTGACAGGCCATTATGGATACATCGCAAGTTACAAAGGTGAACCAGCAGCCTTCGTGATCACCCTGCCAAACCTGAATGATTGGATCAAAGGCATGAGTGGAAAACTGTTGCCATTCAACTGGGCCAAGCTTGCTGCAAAAGTGATCAAGAAAAAACCAACGTCACTGCGCATGCCGCTCATGGGTGTACGCCGCAAATTTCACAGCACACCAACAGGCTCGGCACTCTCTGTTCTGGTGATTGAGGCAGCCCGCCAATATCACGTCTCGCGAGGCGGAAAAACGGGTGAGCTGTCTTGGATATTAGAAGACAATTACCCCGTGCGCAAAATCATCGAGGCCTTTGGCTGCGTGCCCTATAAAACCTATCGCATTTATGAGAAGGCCTTATGAGCGAGTGGCGCTGCATCATTCTGGCAGCAGGCCGGGGGCCTGATGACCCGATGGCGAAGGCCTTTGGTGTTGAGCATAAATGCACTTTGCCTTTAGCTGGAAAACCTATGTTACACTGGGTGCTTGAGGCCTTGCGCCGATCGCGATTGAAAAAGCCTTTTGTGGTTGTGATCGATAATCCCGCCGTCATTCCGATACAAGTCGACGTCGACACACTTCCTGCAAAATCGTCTGCCCCTGCGTCTGCCATTGCAGCGTTGCAGCATATTCAAAGCTATCCGACTTTGATCACCACCGGGGATCACCCTTTGCTCACATCCGTCATGGTCAATCACATATTGGACGCAAGTGACGCAACGACAGCGGATGTATGTGTGGGCCTTGCCACGGCTGAAACCATCAACGCCGCATATCCCGAAACCAAACGAACCTATTTCAATTTAGGAGGCACCCGGGTTTCAGGTTGCAATCTCTTCGCGGTGAAATCTGCAGAAGGCTTAAAGCTGTTGGAGCGTTGGCAAGACCTTGAGCGGGATCGTAAGAAGCCGTGGAAACTGGTATCGGCTTTTGGTGTCATGCCCATCGTGTGGTTTGCTTTTGGCATATTGACCCCTGATCGTGCCTTTGGTCACATCTCCCGCAAACTTGGCATCAAGGTTGTGCCCATATTTCTGCCCTTTGCGGAAGCGGCAATCGATGTCGACAAACCATCCGACCATGAATTGGCGGAGAAGATATTGAAGCGGCGTCTAGCTCCAGCTTGAGACCAACTGCCGCGCTTGTTGCAGATCCACGGGAAAATCGACTTCGGCCCAACGCAAGCCCGTGGTTTCAACCACACCAATGGGCACTTTCTTGGCAAGTGTTCCAATCGCTGATGGAAACCAGCGTTTCAAGCCTTGCGGGTCCCGCATTGCCAGTTCCAACTCAGTAACATAGTGCTTGGCCCCGTCACCACTGAACATGTAAAATCCGATTGCTTCCGCATCAACCGTATCAACGGGCAAGGTTTTGCCAACTTCCGTCAAACGTTCACCATCCAACATTACCTTCATGTCGTCTGCGTCAAAACCTTCTTTGCGATTGATCGCTACGACAATTTTTTGCGATGCTGGTTCCAGCAAACGCGCCACCAAATCGGCCCGGAAAACATTATCACCATTCACCTGAATGAAGTCCCGATCCATGAACCCGCGTGCCAACCAGCAGCTCGCGAGATTATCCGCAACGGCATAAAACGGATTAAAAATCGTTGTGATCGTAACACCCAGTTTTCGTCCGATAACGGCAAGAGCCGCTTCCATTTTATCGGCGGCATAACCAGTGACAACGACGAAATCTTTCAAGCCATTTTCGGCGAAGGCTTCAACTTGGCGCTGAATCAAGGTTTTGCCACCAATATCAAGAAGTGCCTTTGGCACGTCAGCAGTGAGAGGCAAAAGCCGCTTGCCCTGCCCTGCTGCAAGAATGATCACACGCACTGCTTTGAATCCGTAAGAAGTCTGTTTAAGTTGGGCGTTCATTCGCACCCGATTCACTTAAAGTCAACGAAAGCCGGAACGTGTCTTTCACACTCGCCCATCTGTCTGACGCGCATTTGCCTAATCTGGGGCTTTCTCAGGTTCTGCAAAACCTGCAGGGCAAGCGGATCATTGGCGGCTTTTCCTGGTTTATCAATCGCAGGCGAAGACATAAGCTTTACGTTGCCGACGCCATCCAACAGGACATTCTTTCACAACAACCAGACCACGTGGCTTTTACCGGTGATGCTGTAAATATTGCGGCGTGGAATGAGTTTCCGGCTGCCGCCAAATGGATGGCAGGATTTGGTCCGGCTGATCGTTTAAGCTTCGTGCCCGGCAACCATGATGCTTATGTGCACGTGCCTTGGTCCAAGGGGCTCAGCCACTTTACACCATGGATGAAGCCTGACCGGAGCGAACCGACCGATGACGCCACGCAATTTCCCTACGTCCGCATGCGCCGCAACGTTGCACTGATTGGCCTCAATTCCGGCAAGCCGCAAAACTATTTGAAGGCGACGGGCACACTTGGACCGCAACAATTGCGTGACCTCCAACACATTCTCGGCATGCTGGGCAGCCAAGGCTTTTACCGCATCATCATGATTCACCACCCACCACTGCCGAGTCTTGCGATAGACCGAAAAGCCCTCACTGACGCGGCTGAATTGAAAGCTGTGTTAGTCACCGAAGGCAGTGAATTGGTGTTGCATGGTCATAATCATAAATCCATGTTGAATTGGCTCGATACAAAATCGGGGCCAACACCAATCATCGGTGTTCCCTCTGCATCTCTCAATGGGGATGCAAAGCATGAACCGGCAGGCTGGAACCATTATCACATTCGTCGCCTGCAAGGCCGCTGGACAACCGATATGACCCGGCACCGTTGGGACAGCACAAGTAGAACAATAAACACACTTCCCACCGTCACGCTTTCGCCACCATGATCTCCGAAGCGTCATAGCATGAATGCAACCTTAGAAAAATTCGGGCACCCGCACACTCTGCTGAAGGACTACG
>JAYUQS010000214.1:0-7382 GCA_043756645.1 Hyphomicrobiales bacterium
ATCGCATCACGGGTGATGCCGGCTTCCGGCCCGGTGAGCATGCGCTCTTCATTCAACATCGCGTTGACGAGTGTGGATTTACCGGCATTGGGCTGACCAATAATTGCAAGCCGCAAAGGCCGCTGCGGGTCATACTCCCAGTCCTTGTCGGATTCTTCTTCGCTGATCTCGACGTTGATTTCGGTTTCGTCAGACTTCTTGGCTTTGACGATAGGAAGCAGCGCTTCGTACAAACCATCCAAGCCCTCAGCATGTTCTGCTGAAATGGCCAGTGGCTCACCAAAACCCAAACCATAACCCTCAGCCAAGCCCGGCACCACGGCGCGGGTTTCGGCTTTGTTGCCGACGAGAATGACAGGCTTGTTCAGCTTGCGAATACGGGCGGCGAATTCTTTATCAGTTGGCGTCACACCTGCGCGGGCATCAATCACAAACACAATCACATCGGCTTCCAGCGCTGCGACCTCTGATTGGTCGCTCATCCGGGATTCAAGTGAGCCTTTGCGCGGTGAATCATCCAGACCAGCGGTATCAAACAGACGAAATTGCAAGTCGCCAAGTCGCCCTGCCCCTTCGCGGCGGTCGCGGGTCACACCCGGTGTATCATCGACAATAGCAATCTTCTGTCCCACCAAACGATTGAACAGTGTTGACTTCCCAACGTTAGGACGGCCGAGAATAGCGACAGTTGCGGTCATTGAATATCTTCTGCGGCTGGCGCTTCTTGGTCGATGGCTTGTTCACAATTCAAATCAACAGCTGGATCACAAACTGCAAGATCATCAGCCTTACCGGGCTTCGGATTGACTTGTTGATCGGCAGGCAAAATATCTTCGCGCTCACCCGGCAGAACAGTGTCGTTGCGCTGGCCGGTGAACTTCTTCAAAGTCCCGCAACCCGCCAATACTGATGTGGCAAGGGCCAAAGCCAAAGCAATGCGCAACGTCTTCATGGCTTCACCAATTCAGGCGCAATCAACTGCACCATGACTTGTGCGCGTTGCCTGATCGCTTGTGGCGCGTCAGCATCTTTCAACACTTGATCCATAAAGCCGCTGGCCATTGTAAAGTCCTTCACGCGGTAAGCCGACAACGCAAAAATCTCGCGCACAGCATGCCGCCACGGGCTGCCATCGACGTTGAACTGTACCAGCTTTTCACGCAGCTGATCAGGCGTTGCGGTATCAACCAGAATGTAACCCTGACGAACACGGGCGAGGTCAGCCAAAACAGGGTCTGTTGCCTTATCAGAAATCACAGCGTCATAAGCAGCAATGGCTTTTTCAGTGTCGCCCTTTTCGGCAAGAACTGCAGCGGCACGCAGCTTGCCAAGTTGCATAAAACCAGAGTGCTTGACAGCGGCGAGTGCCGCCAGTGCATCTTCATACTTACCGTCATTGGCTTTTTGAACAGCGTCCAAATAAACCACGGAAGCTTTTTCAGCTTCGGTCTTCTGGTAATATTTCCAACCCTCAAAACCGGCCACAGCCAACACAATGGCAACTGCCAAGGCCATAAATTTCGTGCCATGGCGCTCCCACAGCTTTTTATATTCTTCTTGGCGGACTTCCTCGTCCACTTCGCGGATCAGCGATTCATCAGTCACAATTCTATCCTTAAGCTTTGAAATGGGGCGTAAAGCAGCCACGGGGCCAAATCAAGGCATATCCGACACGGTGAAAGCGCCAATCAAACCGGCATCAGACCGTTCAGCCATCAGGCTTTGAATGGCCCAAGTCCCCGGATTGTCCGCCACCAACATCACTTGGGCCTTGGATTTTGTCGGGATGATCAATGTGTCAGCCCAAACGGCAGGCAGCTCCGGCCCCTCAAAATCAACTTTCATCGACAGATGGCGTGTCCAGACATGACCATGGATGTGCAGTGGTTGCTCGAAAGTTGTTTTATTTTCGAGGGTAAGAAGGATATGCTCACCTTTCTTGGCTTCAAACAGCGGCGGGCTGCCAAGTCCCGCACGACCCCCAATGGCCCAAGCCAAGCCCTGTTCCAACATGGCCCGCAAGTCCAGCACGTCTTTGCCAACAATTGCTTTCTGCAATCCACCACCAATGCCGCCTTCAATGGCAATTGAAAGTTCACGCGGCACAATGTTGCGGTCAATCTTCGCTATTGGATTGGGCATCAGTGAAACATCCCGCGGCAGGGTTTTGCGGTCATAGCCGGGCGCGTTGAGAAAAGCCGCCTCCACCACATCCTCAAACAAATCCAGTGCAACGACGACTTGTTCTTGCGCTTCCAGCAACAACACATCAGCCCGCTGGCCGGGAGCAAGTTCCAATGGACTGAGGCCCAATGGCGTTGGAACGATCGGCTGCCCGTCCCGCGCCAAAATCATGCCTTCAGCACCCTTGAACACCACATTCATGCTGCGGGTGTTTGCAGTGTTGAGAAGTCTAAGGCGTGCGGGTTTTTCGGGATCGAGCGTCATTCGGTTTTTGAATTCACCGCCCACCGTGAACCAGTTTCCAAGCCGACCCTCTCCTGCTGCCCGATCCAAATTCGCAAAGTCTTCCTCGATCACACCAGCATCAGACAAAGTCCAGTCATCAAAAATCATGGCGATGTCTTGATAAGGGAGGGGTTGTGCTTCCTCGACAATCAACATGCCATAAAGTCCCATTTCGCGGTGCTTGGAGACGTTCAGCAAAGGTCCGAACCAAAACGTACCCGCATCAGGTGGAGTGAACACCACTTCCACATCGGTGCCCGGTACTGACTCTACGGTCATAAATTCCGCAGCACCACGCACACCAAAAAAATGCAACAATACTGTTTCATTGAGTTCATTGAACAACCGAAAGCGCAATTCCTGGCCTTGCTTGGCACGTAGAATAGGCTGGCCTGATGCGGTTTTAAAATGCCAATGTTCAGTACGCGGATTTTCTGGTCCCAGCAGCTGTGATTTGGTTTTGGTCGCAGTGATATATTGTCCGGAATACTCCTCCTGCGCCAACGCTTGAGGTGCAAGTGGAAGTACAAGCAACCCACCTGCAAACTGCCGCCGATTCATGAGCCGTGTTGTCATACAACTATGCTTATCGAGATTCGCGGCAATTTGGTGACATTCGTTTCGGTTTACAAAGGGACCTCATCCGTCTTGCGCTGCGCGTAATCCACCTTCTCCATTTTCAATGGAGAAGGGACTTTAAGCGGTGTCGCTTCTCCACATAGTGGAGAAGCTGTCACGAAGTGACTGATGAGGTTCCTGAGGCCGCAGGTGAAAGCGCCTATTTCTTCAACGCACCCAAGCTATAATCCGGTTCCAAATTGCTGAGATTGCTCAGCGCCTCATACAAAAAGCTTTGCAATGCTGGCACAATATTATTGTCCAAACCCTGCATATCGCCTTGCACAAAGGCGCGAAACGAAAACCGGCGGTTGCTGATGCTTGACGCAACTGGCGCTGATAGAAACGGAATGGTGAGCGCCCCGTCATCTTCCGGCCAGCTGGACCGCACCAGCATATTTCTGACCGGCACAAACAAATCCACGCCGCGATAATGTTGCAACGCTTTGGCGGCTTTCAGCGACACAAAACTTTGATCAACGATAAAAAACAAGAATATGCGAAAGTCCAGTTTTTTGCATTCCGCAAAAAAATTCAAATCGCGTTCGGCCGCTATAAAATTTTCCGTGTGTCGAGCTGGTAAATCCACCACATAGTCTCGTCCGGGTGCCGCCAGAATTGTATCGAATAATTTCATTTGGCCGGTAATGGCGGCAAAATCCGCAAGCGCCGTGCGGCCCGGAAAGAAATTGCGCAAAGGCCCATCCGGCGCATCCGTATCAATCACAAACGGGTCGCGTCCATCCAGCAGCAAATAATCAACCAGCAACCGCGCCAGCAAAGTTTTGCCATTGCGATGCTGGTCCGATGCGACGATGTAAATTGTGGGCTGAACGGCCATTGGCCTTAAGCCTCACACATCAGGTGCGGCTGGCGCCAACAATATCCTGCAACATTTTCACGCGGGCATATTGCTCATCAATTTCTGCGCACCACTTGCGCACATATCCGCGCAGCACAAATGAGAACTTGCCTTGGCTGCCGTCAGCGGCACGGTTGTCGATGAAGTCTTTATAAGTCACGCCTGCAACATCAACTTGCTCATAAGCCATTTCATTGAGCTTCGGGATGTCAATTTCATGGGTCTTACTGATCTGCGTGAAATATTTGCGGTAGGTGGCGTCGTCCCACTCAAAGAAATTAGTTTCATTGATGGAATTACGCGCCAGAACATATTCTATGCCAGACAGATATTTGGCGATTTCGCCGATTTCGTCGAGCGAGGCGATGGAGGGTCCGACGACGTGCATCAAGCCCAATGTGAACATACCGTTGCGGGCCGCTTCCAAAACGCCAATGCGCTCAAACAGATCAAGCGAGTACGACAAGTTGCCAGCTTTAAAGTCAACGACAGTCACCGGCACATTGGCCGACTCCATCGTGTCCAACACCTTCATTTGATGCGCCACATTGCTGAGGTCGATAACCTCAGTGATTGATGGATAGAAGCGCTGCAATGAACCACGTGGGTTTTCAGTATCGAAGGCGCGGGTCAAAATGTTTTTGCGGGCAAAATAGTCCAACAAAGAACGCGAAACAGTGGTCTTACCCACGCCCCCTTTGTCTGCGCCGACCAGAATGAGTGTTGGTTTCATGAGTGTGCCCTCTTTTTAGGAAAAATCAGTTTTGACCGTGCGGCTCCATACCACGGCTTAAGCGTTGAGTACATTGGCTATTTTAGACTATAGTTGTGCCACATTGAATCAACTGGAGCGTTAAATGGCCTTGCTTGCTGCAATCTTGTTCCTCTTTGGCGTCATCCACATCAACCCCGCCATGCCGAAATGGAAGGCCCACGCGGTCAAAACGTTCGGTAAATCCTACGGCCCGATTTACGGGATTTTATCGCTCCTGTTATTTGGTGCGGCGATTTGGGCGTTCCGGCGGGCTGAACCGGGTTTCATTTATGAGCCCGCAACTTGGGGCCGCCACGCAAATTTCTTGATCACCTTGCTGGGTTTCTTGTGCATCGGCATTTTCGCGTTCCGTGGATCATGGCGCAACACACTGAAATACCCGATGGCAATCGGCGTATCGCTGTGGGCTTTCGGGCACTTGCTGGCCAATGGCGATCAACGCTCATTTTTGTTCTTTGGCGGCTTGGCAAGCGCTGCGATTCTGCATGCCGTTCTCAAACAATTCTATGTGCCCTTCGTGCCCTCTGACGTGCGGCAGGGCCATAATCCAATTTCTCTTCTCGGTGGTGTCGCACTTTATGGTATTGCGGCACAGCTTCATTATGCGGTGGCCGGTGTGCCGTTGGTCACCCTGCAATAAAAGGATTTGTGATGTCTCAACATGCCCAACTGAAACGCCGCACAGCACCTGACATTCAGAACCGCAAAGGTGGCGAACCCATTGTAGCGCTCACATCCTACCACGCACACACTGCGGCAATCGCTGACAAGTATGTGGATTTTTTGTTGGTAGGGGATTCGCTGGGCATGGTGATGCATGGCTTTGAATCCACTTTGCCTGTGCCGCTGGATTTAATGATCATGCATGGCCGCGCTGTGATGCGGGGTGCCAAGCAATCGCTCATCGTTGTGGATATGCCATTTGGCTCCTACGAAGAAAGCCCGCAGCAAGCCTTTCGCAACGCCGCCAAAGTGATAAAGGAAACCGAATGCGGTGCCATTAAATTGGAAGGCGGAAAGCGCATGGGTGAGACCATCCGCTTCCTCTCAGAACGCGGTATTCCTGTGATGGCGCATGTGGGATTAACTCCACAATCCATCAACGTGTTGGGCGGCTTCAAAGCTCAGGGCCGCGAACGCGCCCAATGGGCGGCAATTGAAGAGGACGCTCGCATCGTAGCAGAGGCTGGAGCATTCGCAGTTGTGCTGGAAGCCGTGGCTGAACCTTTGGCACGAAAAATCACAGCGCAAGTTGATATTCCAACCATCGGCATCGGCGCTTCTGCAGCCTGCGATGGTCAGATTTTGGTGATGGAAGACATGCTGGGTTTAAGCCCGCGTATCGCAAAGTTCGTCAAAGAATTCGGCAAAGTGGGTGCGGCCATCGAAGGCGCAATCAAGATGTATGCCGACGATGTGCGGGAAAGGAAGTTTCCGGAGCAACAGCATACTTATGCGGTGAAGGATTGAGATTACTCGCCCTCATCCGCCCTTCGGGCACCTTCTCCCGTTAGAAGAAACGGGAGAAGGCTTTAATAAATCAGTGCCTTCTCCCGCATTTTGCGCGGGAGAAGGTGCCCGAAGAGCGGATGAGGGACTACCGCTTCCTCGCCCCCACCAAAAACTCCACATTGCCATCACCCCCGTCAACCGGTGATGGCGTTATGCCTTTGACCGTCCAGCCCTGCTCTTCGAGAAATGCTATCACTTCATCGCAAACCCGCATGTGTTCCAGAGGGTCTGTGACCATTCCGCCGCGCCCGACGTATTCGCGTCCCACTTCAAACTGCGGCTTGATCAGCGCAATCAATTCAGCTCCTGTTGCCATCAATGACAGTGCTTCCGGCAGTGCCAATTTCAGCGAGATAAAGCTCACATCGCAGACAATCAAATCAACGTCATCAACCAGGTGTTCACGTGATAAATCCCGCGCATTGAGATTTTCAATTGATGTCACACGCGGACTGTCAGCGATGTGTTGCACCATCTGACCATGGCCCACGTCAATTGCCGTCACATGCTTTACGCCCTGCGCCAACAACACCTGTGTGAAACCACCTGTTGATGCGCCAATATCAAGAGCGCGGCGATCCTTCACGGTGATTTGAAAATGCTGAAGGGCGTGCAGAAGTTTCAAGGCAGAGCGCGAGACATAACGTTGGGCTGCGTCTTCTATTGTCAATGTATCAGCCGTAAAAACGCCTTGTGACGGTTTGCGTGCGGGTGTTCCATTGACCATGACTGTGCCGCGCAAAATCGCATCGCGGGCCCGCGAGCGGCTTTGCACCAGGCCACGTGCTACCAGGGCTTCATCAAGTCGTTGTGAGGTCACTCAACATCCAGTGGCGCCACACCCGTGGGCTTGCCTGAGGGATCAAGCGTGATTTTTTCAATCCGCGCTTCAGCTTCTTTCAACTTGGTTTCGCAATGTTTGCGAAGCGCTTCGCCGCGTTCATAAATCTTGATGGATTCTTCCAAATCCACTTTGCCTGCTTCAAGCCGCGCCACAATGTCTTCAAGTGCTGCCAGTGCTTTTTCAAAAGACAAGCCAGAAATGTCGGTGGCCTCAGTCATTACAGTTCTTCCTCATCATCAAAATCTTCGATTCGCTGTTCTTCATCATCAAACTGGCCTTGGTCGCCATGCATGAGGGCATGC
>JAYUQS010000215.1:0-2770 GCA_043756645.1 Hyphomicrobiales bacterium
ACGCCTGCTCAAGCTGCCAACAAAGCAGTTACATTCGCCATTCAATATTCTGTTCCCGTGTTTTTTGTGAGCAAGCGGGGCGATGAAGCACTCACCTGGACCGCCCGAATGAGCAAGGGCAACCTCGTTGTAGAAGCCGCCAATGGCGGCTCACGTCGAGCAAAACTCGTAAACATGAAAATTGGTGTGCCAGGCGGGAAATCAATTACAGTTGCTGAAGGTCTTGCTGGTTACGTTCTGCCTGATTCAAGCAAAGTCTGGGTCGCCCGTCCAAAGACGCTAAAGTCCGGCAGCAAAATCACAATTACAGCACAGACGGAACAGGGGCCTGTCAATGCGACTGCGCTGGTTGCTGGCCAATAACACAGCTCTTGTTCTTGCAACTTTAGCTCTCGGGTTTACTGGACCCGGGAAGGTTTTTGCACAAGACATGATCCTACCCGATGCGGGCGTGGCAACACCGCCGACGGAAGCAGAACTGACGACTAATGTTGACGCAAAAGTTGACATGGATCCTGAAGCTGTTTCCGAAGAGGCCGTCGCCAACGGAATGGCTACACCTCCCTCAGAGGCTGTGCCTGAGGTCGAAGCATCGCTCTATGGTTCCGAGCAGCAGCAGGCACCATCAAATGTGCTTGCTGGCTTTAACACACTCCAGCTTGATGTAAAAATTAATGGCATCAATACAGGCTATATTTCTACCTTTTACCAAATGAACGATGGCGGCTTGGCCGCAACCCGAAGCGAGCTGGAACAACTTCGCATTGCTGTAAGCGGCGGCGGGCCAGCCGACCAAATTATTATTCTGCAAGACTTGCCAACCGCAACTTACAACTACGATGAAACCACGCAATCCATTGATATATTAATCGAAGCAAACCAACGCACGCTGCAAGACATCAAAACCCGCGAACAACAGGAAGCCGCCGAAGCTTTGTCCGGCAATGGCCTGCTGCTGAACTATACCATTTTCTCAGCTGTCAACACTGACTACGGCATCAAAAACCCCTCCGTTACGGGCATATCTTCACAACTCGAAAGCCGCGCTTTTACCAACTGGGGCACGTTGGAAATGTCGGGCATTGTGGCGACCCCGGATTTTAAAGTGGCTCAAACCACACGTTTGAATACGACTTTATATATCGATGATCCAAAACGATTGATGGAATACCAATTGGGCGACATCATCAGCGGCGGCACCAACTGGTCGCGCCCTGTTCGCATGGGCGGCGGTCAAGCGCGCCGCAACTACGCAATGCGCCCGGACCTGATCACCATGCCGTTACCAGAAGTTTCCGGAACAGCTGGCGTTCCCTCCACGATTGACGTCTTTGTCGGCGGAACACGGGCCTATTCCGGTCAAGTTGATGAGGGTCCGTTCCGCGCCCCAGAACGTTCCAGTGCTGACCGATGAAGGGACCGTCCGTGTTGTGCTGACCGACGCATTAGGTCGTGAAGTTGAGGCTGAAGGTGAATTTTTCACATCGCCCGACCTGTTACGTCCCAAGTTTTTTGACTTTTCCGTTGAAGCCGGTGTGTTGCGTGAAGGCTTCGGCAGCAAGTCATTTGACTATTCTGACTATGCCGTGGCTGTCGCAAATATGCGCTATGGCTTAACCGATATGCTGACCGCCGAAGCACATGCTGAAATCAGCGAAGATCTGCAAAATGGCGGCGGCGGTTTGCTGATGGCAGTGCCCTACTTCGGCACACTCAATGTTGCTGGCGCTGGAAGCTTGTATGAAGGAGAATCTGGGTATCTTTTATACGGTTCCTGGGAAAAACGCTTGGGCAATTTCATGCTCAGCGCCGCCACCACGCGCACCATCGGCGATTATCAGGACTTGGCTTCAGTCAACGCATATGAAGTGAACGGCAATTGGAATGGCGGCATACCAAAGGCCATCGACCAATTGACCATCGGGTACTCTATTCCAAAATATGAAGCGAACGTGACTGCAAATTTTGTACACGCCCTCGCCCGCGATAATTCCAGAGATATGATCTTGTCCAGTTCAATCTCTAAAAACTACGGCCACATCAACATGTACGGCAGTGGATTCATCAATTTCGCTGACCAAGAAGAATATGGAGTTTCGCTGGGTTTCTCAATGCCATTCGGTAAAAACTACACAACCACTGGCACTGCGACGACTTCCCGAAACGGGTATGAATTGGGCACAGGCATTGCAAAAGCCCATGCCGACCGTAAATATAGCACGGCTTGGTCGGCAAACGTGGACCGCAACACAAAAAACCGCGCATCCGGTAAAGGCGAATTGCGCACGCCATTCGGGACGGCAAATGCTGATGTGGAAGTCCGCGAAGATGGCATTGGTGGTTCAATGTCTTATAGCGGTGCCGCAGTCGCCACCAAAAACGGTGTGCTTTTGGGACGTTACGTTGGAGACTCATTCGTTATCGTTGATTCCGGCGCACCAAACGTGACGGTACGACACGAAAACCATTTCGCCGGTGTTACAGGTGGCAATGGACAGCTCTTGGTAAACAATGTTGCGTCCTATTACCGCAACAAGTTTGACATTGATTTGGATTCCCTCGCCCTCACTGCGGAAAGTCTGGAAACCGAGAAATATGTCATTCCGAAACGCCGCAGCGGCGTGATTGTTGATTTTAATGTGAAAGGCCAGACCAAATCGGCGATTGTCAAAATCGAAGACGCAAATGGCGAAGCAATTCCTGTCAGCACTGAGATTACACTTGAAGGAAATGCGGAACCATTTGTGATGGGCTATGATGGTGAAGTTTA
>JAYUQS010000216.1:0-7371 GCA_043756645.1 Hyphomicrobiales bacterium
TGATATGACCCCAGAGATACTAACTCTCTCACCGTCGTGGCCCGCTTAAGGCGGGCCACCCACCTCACCCGCCGTGGTTGGCCCGGCTTAAGCGGGCCATGACGGAGTGTGGTGAGTGGCGCTCACTGATCGTTCCTTATTTTCCAACAGCCTTGGCTTGATCTTCATCGGGCAGTTCTGATGACAGATAGATCGCACCGGGCAGGTCCTTGCGGCAGGTCACCGGGTTTGGTTTTCCGGAAACCGAGTCTTCGTACATCGGGGCCTGGAAGATGTTCTCTGCCGGAGGTGTTCCGCCCGTGACGGCTGCCACGGCATGCATCACGGCAAGGCGCACATTGTCGTTGCCGGTTGCGACTGTGAAGAGTTTGAAATCAGGGTTGGTGCCCTTCATTTCTTCATAGAAGCAGGCGAGCGAGTTGCCGTCTGACGTGGCAAGTGCGGGGATGGATTTGCCCGACTTGTTGAACAGTGGCAATGCGCCGACGAGCGATGGACCGAAGTCTGATACGATGACGTCGATCTTGGCGTTCTTGGCGATTTCAGCCGTGAGCACTTGCTGCGTCAGTGCTGGATCCCAGTTGGTCACTGCGAAAGGCTCTGGGTTCACGAACACATATTCAGGTCCGAGAATGTTCTTCAAGCCTTTGAGTTCATCCAAGCCTTGGCTGTTGCCAGCTGGGCCTGAAAGGAACAACACGTTGCCGCCCGTAGGCAGAACGCCCTTGATCCACTTGCCCCAGTTTTCGCCGTCATTGACGAAAGATGAGCCGATGAACTTGGTATAGTTCTCACCTTCTTTGCCGCCAACATCCACACGGTAAGGTACAATCACCTTGCCGGATTTAAACACGGATGTAATGGCAGGAAGAACAGCTGGACCAGCGTCACCGAAGACAACGAGCGCGTCGATGCCCTTGGCAGCGATGGACTTGATGTCCGAGATCGACTTCTGGGTGTCGCCGTTGCCGTCAGCATATTCATATTTCGTAATGCTGGGGCAGAGTTCAGCGGTTTGCTTGCCCGATGCTGTTGTGACTTGACGCCAGCTGTTGCCACCGTAACCGTCAAGCAAGGCAAGTGATGCCTGCTTCGGGCCGCACCATGATGGTGTTTCGGCATTGGCAATTGATGAGCTGCCGAGTGCAAGCACTGCTGTTGCGACAGCAAGAGCCAGTTTCGATTTGAGAGATTTCATGGTCTTTCCTCCACTTGTGTTGTTTCATTCTTATTTTCAGTCGACGTGCCTTGGTTTGTTCGCCAGCGGAGCGAATAAACACCGATGCCAAAACCCAGAGCTAACGCTTGGATAATGGTTTGGGCCGAGTAGGGCACTCCGACTGCGAGTGCGAACTGGCTCAATTGGTTCAGAAAAAATGCAGCGATAACGGTCGAGATCGGAAAACCTCGACCGCCAAGAAGCGATGTGCCGCCGAGCACAACAACGGCGACGGACGGCAACAGAAGTGAGTCACCTTGAAAGGCTGTGGGCTCGCGTGTGATGCCCGCGATCAGAATGCCAGCGAGACAATAGAGAAGCTGCGCATAGACATAGGCCATGAACTGGTGCTTCTGCACGCGAAGACCCGCAGCACGGGCGGCACGCGGGTTGGCACCAATGGCTTCAAAGCGGCGCCCAACAACGGTTTTCTTGAGGGCGAACGTGACGATGGCGAGGGCCAGGAGTGCGAAATACACGGCGTGGGGAAGCCCCAGCGTTTCGCCGCCCGCGATGTTGGCGAGGCGTTCGGTGGTGATGGAAGGAACGCCGCCTGAGACAGCAAAAACACCGCCATAGAGAAGTGCGTTGACACCAATGGTGGCGATGATGGCGTTGAGTTTGAAGACGCTAATCAGGAGTCCGTTGAGGATGCCTGCTGCGAGGGCAAAGCAGATAGCGATAATCACGGCCATTAAAAGCAGCGAGTCATCCTGATGCGGATAATGTGTGGCTTGCACGACCGCCAGAGAAACAGCACCCGGCAGTGAAAGATCAAATCCACCTTGCTGCACCACCAGCAATTGGCCCAAGCCCACAATGGCGATGAGGGCTGCGAAGGGAAGACTGCCGGAAAGTGCGCCCGATGATACGCTTGAAGGTGCGAAGATGGCACAGACCACCAACAATAAGAGTGTCGACGCCACAACCGTGACAAAGCTTCTGGCCAGCGGGAGTTGCTGGAAGAAGTTGGGTATCATGGCTGTGGCGTTGTTCATTTATGGAAGCACTTTTGCGGCGCGGAGTTTGTCAAAAGCATCCGTGAAGGAATGCACGGAGTTCTGATAACCGGTGAAGCCCTTGTCGCGGCTCTTGGTCATGTCTGTGAAATTTTCGATGACGCGACCAAGGTCAGCATCAGAGTGCCACCATGATGCGACAGTGTTAAGGGCGTTCTTTTGCAGGCCGTGCTTTTCAACAATTCTGTCCCACACCGGGCCCATGTCCGCCATTTGCTTTTCCAGCGGTTGGGCGTGACCGGGATAGGCTGCTGCCGTTACACCGAGATGTGCTGCAAGCTTTGACCACATCCAATCCCAACGGAACACTTCACCATTGACGATGTTGTAGGCTTCATTGCGCGCGGCAGGCTTGGTTGCGGCCCAGAGCAAGTGCTTTGCAATGATGCGGCCATCGGTGATGTCAACGCAGGCTTCATATTGTTGCGGAGAACCGGGGAACACAAAGGGGCGGCCTGTTTCTTTGCAAATCGCAGCATAAGCGCCAAGCGTGGCGGCCATGTTCATTTGATTGCCGAGGGCATAACCAATCAGTGTGTGCGGACGATGCACAGACCAAGTGAAGCCCTGCTTTTCGGCTGCCGCGTAAAGCTCGTCTTCCTGATCATAGTAGAAGTTCTGGTAAGGCAATCGTGGTTGTTCCTCACGAAACGGTGTGACCATCTTGGATTTTGCATAGGCCTCGAATGGTCCCATGTAATGCTTGAGACCTGTGACCAAGGCGGCGTGCTTGATCTTCTTGCCCTCCATAGCGTTGAGAAGATTGCGCACCATGCCGGCATTGACGCGGCAGTTCTCAGCTTCGGTGGCCTGGCGCAACCACGTGGTGATGAACACGTCGGTGGGCTTCACCCGTTTCAGCGCAGCCTTTGTCGCGTCTTCATCGGTGAGGTCAACGGCGATGTGTTTCACGCCTTTTGGCAGGTCATGTTTGTTGCGGGAAATGCCGGTGACGGTCCATCCCTTGGTGGCCTTTAAATGTTCAGCCAAGTGGCGGCCAATGATTCCGGATACACCGGCGATGAGCGCATGGCGTTCCATCAATTCAGTCCTTTCATGGAGAGTGTAACCTTGATGCAGGCTTGCGCATCCTTGCCAAGCTCGAAAGCTTGCGCGGCATCGTTCAAGCTGAAGTGGTGGGTTTGGATCGGTGAGAGATCAATGCCTGTGCGTTCGAGGAATTTGATCGCAGCGGGCCAGACACCGGGCGAGCCGATGCAGCCGCGCACGGTGAGGTTTTTCAACTGCAGTAGCCCAAGTTTTGAAGTGATATCGCGGCCAATGTTGAGGCCAACCATGGAGACGCGGCCATTCTCTTGGGCATATTCAAACACGTTGGCGACGGAGGCATCATGGCCTGATGCTTCGACAACGAGTTCGGCACCTTTGCCGCCGGTGAGTTCCTTCACGCGTTCAACCGGATTGTCATTGGCATCGACAACTTCAGCCGCACCGAGTTTCAATGCAATGTCGCGGCGCTTCTTGATGGGATCAACAACAATCACGCGCGCCCCCATGCCGATGGCAGCAGCGGCTGTCACAAGACCAATGGTGCCGCCGCCTGAGACAACAACAGTTTCTGAGGCATTGGTGCCGCCGGAGCGCAACACCGCATAGAAGCCGCAAGTGAAAGGCTCGATCAAGGCGCCACGATTGTCATCCACACCGTCTGGCAGCTTGTGCAGCCAGTCCGGGTTGACGTTGAAAAATTCCCGGTCAGCGCCGTTCATCGAAAAGCCGAAGTGGTGCAAACGTTCAGGCGTGCGCACAACGCATTCGCCAACGACACGGTCACCGACTTTGAAATTCTTGACGGATCTGCCAACTTCAACAATCTCGCCGCACCATTCATGTCCCGGAGTGACAGGATAGGAAATCGGGATGATGTAACGTCCCGCCAGTAACTCATAATCCGAATGGCATATTCCAACGGTGCGGGTTTTGATCAGAACTTCCGTTGCATCAATCGTCGGGATCGGTTGGTCCAGAATTTTGGGATTGTCGGGTGTTTCAAACACAAGGGCTTTCATGTGGGGCTCCTACAGAAATCAATAATCGTCTTCCCCCTCCCCCTTGTGGGGAGGGCCGGGGTGGGGGTCGTTCCGACGGCAGAAATAACAAAAGAATTCTTCAGAATATCAATGGACTGAGCGACCCCCACCCTAACCCTCCCCACAAGGGGGAGGGAACGATTGCTGTACTGTGTGCTGAGCTGAATCATACTTTCACCACAACGCCGTCTTTCGCTGCCGACTTGATAATGGCTTCGAGGATGGCGATGTTGCTGATGAGGTCTTTGCCGCTGATGGGATAGGCGGCTTGTTTGCGAATGGCTTTGGCAAAGGCCACGAGATTGTCTTTGACGGGTTCGGCTGGTGGAATTTCTTCAACACTGATCGGGCCACCTGCCATGGCCGAAGTGACCACCCAACCATCTGGCGCTTCGACATGGGCCTTGTCGCGGATTTCAATCCAGCCTTTTGACCCGTAAACTGCAAAGCGGGATATGAAGGGCATGGCGAGGGAGGCTGACACATAGGCGGTGCCACCTTTTTTGAAGCGGATGTGCACGCTCATGGTATCGCCCTGCGGAATTTTGGACGACAGTTTTTCGCAGGAAACGCGCAAGTCTTTTGCTGGTCCTAACAAGGTCGTTGCCAAATCTGTGAGGTGAATGCCTGTTGCCGTCATGCCGCCTGCGGGGGCTTCTTTTTTATTCAGGCGCCAGTTCGATTTATCGAGGGTCGTAAACTTGTCGTGGCTGAAATTGCCTTCGACCTGTTGGATGCGACCGAGATCGCCATTGCGGGCCATCTCCAGCATTTTGGCCACAGGTGGTTCCCAGCGACGTTCATGACCCATGCCAAGAATGAGCTTGTTTTTCTTACAGGCATTGACGGCAAACTCCGCGCCCTTTTTGGTAAGGGCCAGAGGCTT
Source organism: Hyphomicrobiales bacterium (assembly GCA_043756645.1). Lineage (GTDB taxonomy): Bacteria > Pseudomonadota > Alphaproteobacteria > Rhizobiales > Aestuariivirgaceae > Aestuariivirga. The sequence goes on from JAYUQS010000216.1 coordinate 5,176, forward strand.
TTCGCAGAAAATGTGTTTCTTGGCGGCGACTGAGGTTTTGATCTGTTCAGTGTGCAGTGAGTGTGGCGTTGCAAGAATGACGGCTTCAACGCCGGGATGTTTCAGAGCATCCTTGAAATTCGCGTAGTGGGCGAAGCCATTTGCGGCTGCGAATTCTGCACCTGCAGGATTGGGTTCAGCAGCACAGACGATTTCAATGTCTTTGCTGGCCTTCTTCAGCACAGCCGTCATCTTCTTGCCCCACCAGCCGAGGCCAATCATGGCGATTTTGACGGGACCTGTAGCCATTAGACCGTCACCAGAATTTTCATGTGATTGACAGATTTGTCGAGCAGCGCATCAAAGCCTTGGCTGACGACATGATCAGAAGAAATATTTGCGGTGACAATTTTATCGATGGGGAATGCACCTGATTCCACCATGCGAATAATGCGTGACCAGCATTGCACGGGGTAACACCATGTCGCTTCAATCGAGATATCTTTCAGCGCCCAAGACATCGGGTCCACGCTGGCGGGTTTCATGTGTAGTCCGGTTTGCACCACTTTGCCCTGGTTGCGCACGGCATTCACGCAGGTGTTTAAGCTGGCTTCGAGGCCCACGCATTCAATGGCGACATCTACGCCCACACCTTCTTCGGTGAGGTCTTTGATTATCGCAACAACGTCTTGCGTCATCGGATCGATGACGATGGCAGATGGCACCAACTCTTTTGCCATTTTGCGGCGGAAAGCGTTTGGTTCGCTGACGAAAATCTGGCCTGCGCCAGCAGCCTTCGCAGCCAGCAAAGTGAGTGCACCAATGGGGCCAACGCCGGATACCAGAACTGTATCGCCCGAACGCAGATTGCCCCGATCAACAGCATAAACCGCAACAGCGGCAGGCTCAATCATTGCGCCTTGAATATCACTCACACCCTTGGGCAAAACGGCGACATTGTAATCGTTCACGACAGCCAACTCGCCCATGCCGCCCCAACCCCAGGACAGGCCAACACAACCCATGCTGGGGCTCAAGTGATAGAGACCACGGCGGCCATAATAATCGTCGCGTGGCGAAATCAGCGGCTGGATCGAAACGCGATCACCGGCTTTGACATTTGAAACGGCAGAGCCTGTATCTGCGACAATGGCTGAGAATTCATGACCCAGAATTTGTGGATTGGTGACGCCTGTGTAGACGTGTGGCGTCACAGGTGTAACGATAGGTCCTGCAATATATTCATGTAGATCGGTGCCGCAAATGCCGGTGACCAGTGGCTTGATCAGCACATCATTGGCACCAAGTTTCTTTGACGGTGCTGGCACATCTTCAACGCGAATATCTTTCGCGGCGTGAAATCTCACAGCCTTCATGGCGCAGGTCTCCCATTGATCGACCATCTCAACACAAATGTGCTGGTGGTGTTTGGACTGATCGTAACCAAACCGCCGCCGCCGCAATTATCAAAAATTCTCACTTTGATAATTTTTCAGAATTCGTCTTTGGGTTTTTTTGGCACTGTGAGGTCATGGCACTCTCCGCAAGCACCAAGAACGACGACATCGGGCCCGAGACCCGGCTTGAGCTTTATCGTCTGCAAGTCGAAATCCGCGACTGTGAAAAGCGGGCCTATGATCTGTTCCTGCAAAATCTGATCAAGGGCACGAGTCACTTGTCACTGGGGCAGGAAGCCATTGCTGCGGGTTTTGGCGTGGCAATGAAAAAGGGCGACAAATCCTTCTGCACTTATCGGGGGCATGCACACACTCTGGCACGCGGCGTGCCGATGGAAGGCATGTTGGGTGAGTTGATGTTGCGTGATATCGGACTGATGCGCGGCAAGGGCGGCTCGATGCATCTCACATCAGTTGAGCATGGTGTGATGGGGTCCTATGCCATTATCGGTGCGCATCTTCCCATTGCTTGTGGCTCGGCATGGCGGGCGCAATATCTGGGCGAGAAAGATGTGACGGTGTGTTTCTTTGGTGACGGCACCACGAATATTGGGGCTTTCCATGAAGCTTTGAACTTTGCTGTCATTTGGAAATTGCCTGTGGTGTTTGTGTGCGAGAACAATCTCTATATGGAATACACGCCGATTCACGAAGTGACGGCTGTGCACAATCCCGCAGGGGATCGCGCCTCGGCTTATGGGCTTCCGAAAATTGTTGTCGATGGCAATGATGCTGACGTGGTTTATCGGACAGCGACAGA
>JAYUQS010000217.1:0-7370 GCA_043756645.1 Hyphomicrobiales bacterium
GCAGGCGTGTTCTCGGTGATTACAGGTTCGGCCAAAGACATTGGCGCTGAGATGACTTCGAACCCAATCGTCCGTGGACTGACGTTTACCGGCTCCACCGAAATAGGCCGCTTGCTGATGGCGCAATGCGCACCGACGATTAAGAAGATGGGTCTTGAACTCGGCGGCAACGCACCCTTTATCGTGTTTGATGATGCGGATTTGGACGCTGCGGTGGCGGGTGCCATGGCTTCGAAATATCGCAACAACGGACAAACCTGTGTCTGTGCCAATCGCATTTATGTGCAGGAAGGCGTTTATGACGCCTTTGCGCTGAAATTGTCCGTGGCCGTTGGCAAACTCAAAATCGGAAACGGCGTTGAAGATGGCATCACCACCGGCCCGTTGATCAACAAGGCAGCGGTCGTCAAAGTTGAAGAACACATCGCTGATGCTTTGGCAAAGGGCGGCAAATTGGCGCTCGGTGGTAAATCCATGGGCGGCAATTTCTTTGAACCCACCATCATCACCGGTGTGACCAATGACATGGCCGTTGCGACGGAGGAAACCTTCGGGCCCGTAGCACCTCTGTTCAGTTTCAAAACCGAAGAGGAAGTCATCGAACGCGCTAACGCCACAGAATTCGGCCTCGCTTGCTATTTCTATACCCGCGATATTGGTCGCGTGTGGCGGGTCGGCGAAGCACTGGAATATGGCATGGTCGGCATCAATGAAGGTGTGATCTCAACTGCTGAAGCGCCTTTTGGCGGCGTCAAACAATCAGGCCTTGGCCGCGAAGGTTCAGCCCACGGCATGGAAGAATATCTCGAAGTGAAATATATGTTGATGGGAGGGCTAGGTTCGTGAGCAAGAAGAAACAAATATCTGCCGATGATATGAAGAAGGCGGCGGCTCTTGCTGTTTTGCCAAAAATTCAAGACGGCATGGTGGTAGGCTTAGGCACGGGTTCCACAGCCAATCACTTCACCCATGCATTGGCTGAAAAGGTCAAAGCGGGTTTGAAAGTGAAGTGTGTGCCAACGTCAGAGGCAACGGCGAAATTGGCGCAGTCATTGGGATTGGAATTGACCACGCTGGAAGAACATCCCTTCATCGACATCACAGTGGATGGTGCAGATGAGATTGACCCTGAGTTCCGTTTGATCAAAGGCGGCGGCGGTGCATTGCTGATTGAGAAAATCGTTGGCTCATCCTCTAAATTCATGGTGGTGATTGCCGATGAGTCCAAGCAAGTGAAGACACTTGGCAAGTTCGCATTGCCAATTGAAGTTGTGCCCTTCGGCGTCAAAGCCACCGCCTGGAAAATCGAACGCGCCTTTCAAACTTTTGAAATGCAACCAAAGTTGACCTTGCGCACCAAAGACGGAAAACCCTTCCGCACCGATGCCGGAAACTGCATCATCGATTGCGCCTGTGGCGAAATCAAAAATGCGGATCGCTTGGAATTCATGCTCAACAATTTGCCCGGTGTGGTGAATAACGGATTGTTCATTGGAATTTGCGGCGTGGCTTACATAGGTAAAGCGGACGGCAGCGTTGAGGAATTGCTGCGGGGGTAGAGTCTTCGCGCTTCCCTCATCCGGCCTTCGGCCACCTTCTCCCGTTAGAAGAAACGGGAGAAGGCAAATAAAACGAGCCTTCTCCCGCCCTTCGCGCGGGAGAAGGTGGCCGAAGGCCGGATGAGGGCGTTCATAAATGCCGCTTGAGAAGGACAATACAATGACCAACTTCGACTACGATCTCTTCGTCATTGGCGCAGGCTCCGGCGGCGTTCGCGCGGGCCGCATTGCTGCGAAATATGGAGCTAAGGTTGCTGTTGCGGAAGAATTCCGTGTTGGTGGCACCTGTGTGATCCGCGGCTGTGTGCCGAAGAAATTGTTCGTCTATGCCTCCAAATTCGCCGAGGAGTTCGAAGACGCGCTGGGTTATGGCTGGACTTCAGAAAAAGTCACGTTTGATTGGCAAACCCTGCTCGAAAACAAAGACAAGGAAATCGATCGTCTGAACCTCGCCTATATCCGTAATCTCACAGCAGCGGGTGCGGAACTGTTTCAGGAACGTGCCACTTTGGTGGATGCGCACACCGTGCAACTGGCATCAGGACGCCAAGTCACGGCAAAATATATTTTGATTGCCACCGGGGCGGCTCCCTTTGTGCCGCGCCATTTGCCGGGTAATGAACTTGCTATCACGTCAAATGAAGCCTTCCACTTGGAACGCCTGCCGCGCCGCATGGTGATTGTGGGTGGTGGTTACATCGCTGTCGAGTTTGCAGGAATTTTCAACAACCTCGGCGTGGAAACCATTCTGCTCTATCGCGGCGACAAGATTTTGCGCGGATTTGACGAAGATCTGCGCAACCATCTGACTGCCGAAATGGAAAAGAAGGGTATCGATATCCGCTGCAACGCCGATGTCGAAAAAATCGAACGCTCAGGCGATGGCGTGCGCATTACGTTGAATGATGGCGAGTTGATTGGTGCTGGTCAAATCATGTATTGCACAGGCCGCATTCCCAACATCGAGGGATTGGGCTTGGACAAAGTCGGGATCACCCCAACGCCGCATTATGCCATTCCCGTCAACGAATATTCCCAAACCGAAGTGCCATCAATTTACGCAGTGGGTGACGTGACCAACCGCGTGAATCTGACTCCCGTCGCCATCCGTGAGGGCCACGCTTTTGCTGATACGGTGTTCGGGGACAAGCCCGTGATGGTCAATCATGGCTTGGTGCCAACAGCCGTGTTCTCGCAACCGGAATTGGGAACTGTAGGCCTCACCGAAGAACAAGCCCGCAAAACCCACAAAGTCGACATTTACAAAACCTCCTTCCGCCCGATGAAGCACAGCCTCTCAGGCCGTGACGAACGCATGATGATGAAACTGGTGGTGGATGCGGAAACCGATGTCGTGTTGGGTTGCCACATTGCAGGCCCGGATGCAGGCGAAATGGCGCAGTTGTTGGGCATTGCGATCACCTGCAAAGCCACCAAAGCCCAGTTTGATGCAACATTGGCCGTGCACCCCACGGCGGCGGAGGAATTGGTGACCATGCGCGAGAAGTGGAAGGGTTAGGGACAAAATGCTTGCACAGTTTCTGAATTACGTATAATACGTATTTAGAGGTTTGCATGAAATCCTACACATTTTCCGATTTGAACCGACAGTCCGGTGAAATCCTGGACGCTGCTTTGATCGAGCCAGTGGCCCTGACCAAGCGCGGCAAAGAAAGGCTTGTTATTGTTCCAGCAAAACTGTTCCGGCAATTAAATCAAAACCATATCAGAGCATTTACAGTCGAAAATGCGCCCGATGATGTTCATGAATTGCTTCTCCAAAGCTTGGACGATCTGATCTCGCCTGAACCCCATGGCGCTTAAAGTCGGCGATATTCTTCGTTTCAATTATCTTTGGGCGCGTGAAGCCGTCGCAGGTGAAGAGACAGGGCGAAAACCACGGCCGGTTTGTTTGATCGTCAAAACTGCCGCTGATCCCGCCAATTTATTTCTATTGCCGCTGACGTCAAAACAACCAACGCATGAGCGGGCTGCTTTGTTGGTGCCGGAAATGGAATGCAAGCGGGCAGGTTTACAAGCGCCATGTTGGATTGTCTTGGATGAATATAATTTCGTTTCGATGGATGTGGCTTATGATTTTGACTCACTTCAGCCGATTGGCAGTTTTTCCCCTGCATTTTTGAAACCAGTGGCAAATCGCATGAAAGCGGAAGCGATGGCGCGACGAACAAAAATGGTGGTCCGGCGCTAAACTTTCTCCTCTCGGAATTGTTTCATTTATGCTGATGATGCGCTAAAGCCGCGCCATCATGACCGACGCACCTAAGAAAAACGACCGCTACCGCGACACCGTATTCCTGCCAACGACTGACTTCCCCATGCGGGCAGGGTTGCCGCAGAAGGAACCGGAGATTCTGAAGCGCTGGGCTGATATGAACTTGTTCGGGCTTTTGCGTGAACAATCCAAAGGGCGCGAGAAGTTTGTGCTGCATGATGGCCCACCTTACGCCAACGGCAACATCCACATTGGCCATGCACTGAACAAGACGCTGAAAGACCTGGTCGTGCGCTCAGCGCAAATGTCAGGCTTTGACGCCAATTATGTGCCGGGCTGGGATTGCCATGGCCTGCCGATTGAATGGAAAATCGAAGAGCAATATCGCGCCAAGGGCAAGAACAAGGACGCGGTGCCGATCAACGAATTCCGCCGCGAATGCCGCGAGTTTGCCAAGGGTTGGATTGACATCCAGCGCGAAGAATTCAAGCGCTTGGGCGTGGAGGGGGACTGGGACAACCCATACCTGACCATGAACTACAAAGCCGAAGCCATCATCGCGCGGGAGCTCATGAAATTCGCCGATAGCGGGCAGCTCTATCGCGGTTCAAAGCCAGTGATGTGGAGCGTGGTGGAAAAGACGGCACTTGCTGAAGCTGAGATCGAATATGCGGATTATGTGAGCGATGCGATTTATGTGAAGTTTCCGGTGCGAAATGCTGGGCATGGTCCATTAGTTGACGATGGTCCAGCAAACGCAAAAGCAGCTCTTGAAGCTCTGATGTCGGCAAGCATATTGATCTGGACTACTACGCCGTGGACAATACCTGGAAATCGCGCCGTTAGTTTTTCGTCGCGTATTAAGTACGGGTTATATGAAGTTGTTGTTGCTCCAGAGGGAAATTGGGCAAAGGTCGGCGAGAAATTCATTTTTGCCGATGCGCTTCTGGATCAGTTGAGCAAAGCTCTAAAGGTTGAGACTTTCAATCGAGTTGCTGCAATCAAACCGGACGATTTACTGGAGTGCGACCACCCGCTCAAATCACTGGGCTATGATTTCATTGTCCCACTCCTCGACGGCGACCACGTTACCGACGACGCGGGCACCGGCTTCGTCCACACGGCCCCGGGCCATGGTGCTGACGACTACATCATCTGGACGGCGAACCAGAAGGCTTTGCGGGAACGTGGGATCAAAACCGACATTCCGACAACTGTCGATGCTGATGGCTTCCTGACCAATGAAGCGCCTGGCCTTACGGGCAAACGCGTCATCACCGACAAGGGTGAAAAGGGCGATGCCAATGAAGCTGTCATCGCGGCGTTGAAAGAGGCTGGCAACATCGTTGGCCGTTCGCGCTTGACGCATCAATACCCCCATTCATGGCGTTCAAAAAAGCCCATCATCTTCCGCAACACGCCCCAGTGGTTCATTTCCATGGGTGATGGCAAGGTGGATGGTTTGCGTGCGAAAGCCTTGGCCGCCATCGAAGCCACCGAGTTTTTCCCACCCGCAGGGCAGAACCGTTTGCGGGGCATGATCGAGCAGCGCCCGGACTGGGTGATCTCGCGTCAGCGCGCTTGGGGCGTGCCCATCGCTGTATTTGTGGAAAAAGCCACAGGAAAAATCCTCAACGATAACAAGGTGAACCAGAGGGTTTACGACTCCTTTGTTGAAGAGGGTGCCGATGCCTGGTTTGCGACCGGTGCCGCAGAGCGCTTCCTCTCGCCCGATTACAACGCAGCTGATTATGAGCAAGTGCGCGACATTTTGGATGTGTGGTTTGATTCAGGCTGCACCCATGCCTTCACGCTGGAAGAACGTCCCGAATTGCAGTGGCCCGCGAATGTTTATTTGGAAGGCTCCGACCAGCATCGTGGTTGGTTCCATTCGTCATTGCTTGAGTCCTGTGGCACGCGCGGTGTCGCTCCTTACAAGCAAGTCATCACCCACGGTTTCACCATGGGCGACGATGGTCGCAAAATGTCGAAGTCGCTTGGCAACGTTGTGGCCCCGCAAGACATTATCAAAACGTCGGGTGCTGACATTCTGCGCTTGTGGGTAGCATCTTCGGATTATTCTGACGACATCAACATTGGCCCTGAAATTCTTAAAGGCACCTCGGAAAACTATCGCAAACTGCGCAACACCTTCCGTTACATGTTGGGTGCGGTTGGTGGCCTGAAAGATTGGGAACAGGTTTACGTTGAAGACATGCCGGAACTTGAGCGTTATGTGTTGCATCTGCTCTATGAGCTGGATCAAACCGTGCGCGAGGCTTACCGTGTCTATGATTACAAAAAAGCCGCTTCGGCTTTGATGCAGTTCATGAACACCGATCTCTCGGCCTTCTATTTCGACATCCGCAAGGACACGCTTTATTGCGATCCGTGGAGCAGCGTGAAACGCCGTTCCTGCCGCACCGTCATCGATCAACTGTTCCATTGCCTCACCACCTGGTGGGCCCCCATCCTCGTGTTCACCACGGAGGAAGCTTGGTTGCAGCGTTTTGCAGGCGAAAGCTCATCGGTGCATCTCATGCAATTTTCCAAGACTCCGGCTGAATGGCGCGATGATGCGTTGGCCGCAAAGTGGGCTAAAATCCGCGATGTGCGCAGCGTGGTCACGGGAGCACTCGAAATTCAACGCGCCAACAAAACCATTGGCTCTTCACTTGAGGCAGCACCCATTGTGCACGTGCAACTGGATGCTGATGATGTGGCCGCATTGAAGTCAGTGGATTTTGCCGACATCTGCATCACCTCCGCCATCTCAATTGTGGAAACAGCAGCCCCTGCTGATGCCTTCAAGCTCGACTCGGTCAAAGCTGTGGGCGTGGAATTCCAAAAGGCCGAGGGTGCGAAGTGTGCGCGGTCATGGAAGATTTCCAAGGACATCGGCAACGACGCCGAATTCCCCGACATCACGCCACGCGACGCCGAAGCGGTGCGCGAATGGCAGACCAGGTTTGGGAAGACGGTGTGAGAGAAGAGCCTCACCCAGCAACGCCGATGCTATCGCGTGTGGCAAGTAAAGGAACCTCATCCGTCTCGCGCCAAGACGCGATCCACCTTCTCCACTGTTGTGGAGAAGGGACAAAGTTTAAAATGTCCCTTCTCCATCGCAGATGGAGAAGGTGGATTGCGCGGAGCGCAAGACGGATGAGGTCCCTTTGGCTGTTAAAGCTGGCTTTCAACACATGACCCTCTCCGGCCCTCTCACGCGCCTCGGCGTGCTCATCGCCGCGCTGGTCTTTGCCTTCGACCAACTCAGCAAATATTGGATTCTCAAAGTCATCAACCTCGACGAACGCGAGCCGATTCAACTCACACCCTTCCTTGATCTCGCTATGGCGTGGAACAAAGGCGTGTCTTACGGATTGCTTTCCACCCATATGCAGGGGCTCTTGGTGGCACTGAGTTTGGCCATCACCGTGATGCTTGTCATCTGGCTGGCCAAGGCCGACAAAGCCGTTGCTGCCGCCAGCTACGGCCTGCTCATTGGCGGTGCCTTGGGCAATGCCTTGGACCGCGTGCTGCACGGGGCGGTTGCAGATTTTGTGCATTTGCATTGG
>JAYUQS010000218.1:0-7303 GCA_043756645.1 Hyphomicrobiales bacterium
AAGAAGGATGGTGGGCGCAGTAGGACTCGAACCTACGACCCGCTGATTAAGAGTCAGCTGCTCTACCACCTGAGCTATGCGCCCATCCTTAATGTGGAACTCACGCTTGGGTAAGCGCAAGGCCCGCGTCTTAGGGGAGGAAGAAGGGCTTGTCTACCATCTTTGTTTTGGGGGGTGAATTGTCGCTAAAGCTGGATTCTGGATCAAGTTTAGCCGCAGGTCGCGCTGTTGCCTTTTCGGCCCGGGCAACGGGGCACTTATTTACGATGTCAATCAGCCAGGCTTTCGCCAACCGGTTGACGCTCATATAGGATAACACTCTTTCCCTGTCAAGGAATATTTTCTAAAATCCTCAAACGTCCAAATTCGCCACGTTCAGCGCATTGGTGACGATGAATTCGCGGCGGGGTTCGACCACGTCGCCCATCAGTTTGGTGAAGATGTCGTCAGCCTGATCCATTTCCGCCACTTTGACACGCAGCAATGTACGCACATTGGGGTCCAGCGTGGTTTCCCAGAGTTGGTCGGGATTCATTTCGCCCAAGCCCTTATAACGCTGCAAGGTGACCCCTTTGCGGCCGGTGGCAAACACCGCTTCCAACAAGCCCAGCGGTCCATTGATAGCGATTTCCGTGTCCTTGCGTTTTAACTTGGCCGGCCTTGCATAGATTTCTTGCAGATGCGTGGTTTTACGGTCAAGCCGCAACGCATCTGATGAACCTATGAGTTTCGCGTCGATAAGCCAGGATTCTTTGACGCCGCGTTGTTCCCTAGAGAATTGCAAGCCGCCGTCTTCTGTGGCCTCGCCCTTCCAGCCGCGCTCGGTTTCATCCGACAACACATCAAGGCGCTTTCCGATATAGCTTGCGGCCTGCTGGCCATTTTCGCGGTTGGACACAATTTCGGGGTTTAATGCACCGGCAATCGCCGCTTGCTCAATCACTATGGTGGGGTAGCGGGAGTGCAGACTTTCAATGATCGAACGCACAGTAAGCGCCTCTTCGACAATGGCCAGCAAATCGCCAGAGGCACGTTCTGAGCCATCGGCCAGCACAAGCTTGACGCCTTCCAAACCTGACTCGATCAGGTTTTCTTCCAGTGCCTTATTGTCTTTCAAATAAATCTCGGAACTGCCGCGCTTGATTTTGTAAAGCGGCGGCTGGGCAATGTATAAATGCCCGCGCTCAATGACCAATGGCATTTGCCGGTAGAAGAAGGTGAGCAGCAAGGTTCGGATATGCGCACCATCAACGTCAGCGTCGGTCATGATAATGATTTTGTGGTAGCGCAGTTTTTCAATATTGAATTCTTCGCGGCCAATGCCGGTGCCCAAGGCGGTGATCAAAGTGCCAACTTCGGCCGAGCCCAACATCTTGTCAAAACGGGCACGTTCCACGTTGAGAATTTTGCCCTTGAGCGGCAATACCGCTTGATTGTCGCGGTTGCGGGCTTGCTTGGCGGAACCACCGGCGGAGTCTCCTTCGACGATATAAAGTTCGCACAGGGCCGGATCACGTTCCTGACAATCCGCCAATTTGCCGGGGAGCGAGGAAATATCAAGCGCACCTTTGCGGCGTGTCAGTTCGCGGGCTTTGCGGGCGGCTTCGCGGGCGGCAGCGGCTTCGATGACTTTGTTGATGATGATCTTGGCGTCAGACGGATGTTCTTCAAACCAAGCGCCTAAAGCATCGCTGACATAGTTTTCAACCACAGGACGGACTTCGGATGAAACCAGTTTATCTTTGGTTTGCGATGAGAATTTCGGATCCGGCACCTTCACAGAAAGCACGCAGGTCAAGCCTTCACGCGAGTCATCACCGGTGATGGCGATTTTTTCTTTTTTGCCAGCCCCTGTGTTGGATGAGTAGTTATTGACCACGCGGGTCAAGGCTCCACGAAAACCAGCAAGGTGCGTGCCGCCATCGCGTTGCGGAATATTATTAGTGAAGCAGAAAACGCTTTCGTTATAGCTATCATTCCACCACAGCGCACATTCGACGGTGATGCCATCGCGCTCCCCTTTGATCAAAATCGGCTCTTTGATCAGCGATGATTTTGAACGGTCGAGATAATGCACGAAAGCCGCAATGCCGCCCTCATAGAATAATTCAACCACATGGGGTTCAACGCCGCGCTTGTCGGTCAAGGTGACGCGCACGCCGGAATTCAGAAACGCCAATTCACGCAAGCGATGTTCTAAAGTTGCGAAATCAAATTCAACTTTGGTGAAGGTTTCTGTTGATGGCAGGAAGGTGACTTCGGTGCCTCGCTTGCCCGGCGCATCTGCGATCACTTTCAAGGGTGCATCCGGCACACCATGGGTGAAACTCATGTAATGGGTTTGATTGTTGCGGTGAATGGTGAGCTCGAGTTTCACCGACAATGCGTTGACAACCGAAACACCCACACCATGCAAGCCGCCAGACACTTTGTAAGAATTCTGGTCAAACTTGCCGCCGGCGTGAAGTTCCGTCATCACGATTTCGGCAGCCGAGCGTTTCGGTTCGGCATCATCGTCATCTTTGACGCCTGTCGGAATGCCACGACCATTGTCTGTAACGGTGACTGAACCATCGGCGTTCAAGGTCACTGTGACCAAAGTTGCATGGCCTGCCAAAGCTTCGTCGATGGCGTTGTCGACAACTTCATAGACCATGTGATGCAGACCCGAGCCGTCATCGGTGTCACCGATATACATGCCCGGACGTTTTCTAACGGCGTCGAGGCCTTTTAAAACCTTGATTGAGTCAGCTCCATATTCAGGTATCGCAGGGGAAATATCGTCAGTTGTCATCGCTAAAAATTCGATTCGTTTAAACGTCCGTTATCCACGTGATACACCACTGTCGTGGCACTTGCGCCATCAAAAAGTTCCCGCTCCGTGCCCGTCATCCAAGCCTGCACCTTTAGGGTATCAAGATGGGCAAAAAGGGCGGTTCTACGGGCTTTATCGAGATGGGCTGCAATCTCGTCCAATAGCAAAATGGGGGCTGAACCGGTGACCGCCCGGATGGCTTCGGTCTGCGCCAGAATGAGGCCGATGAGCAGGGCTTTTTGCTCGCCCGTCGAGCCTTCTTCTGCCGCAATATTTTTGGGGCCATGGCGCACCACGAGGTCAGAGCGATGGGGACCAATAAGGGTTCGCCCTGCCCCTTTGTCGGCGTTGCGACCGTCACGCAGCTGCTGCTTGTAGCGGTCCTCAGCTTGAAGTGCGGGGAGCTTTGCCACCATGTCTTCAATCTCACCGGAAATCGAAAGCACTGACCACGGGAAAGCACCAGAGAGGCGTTGCGGCGTGAGATAGGCTCCGAGATTGCTGACGGATTGCAGCCGGGCCGCCGCAATCGCAACCGCCTCCTCAGCCATCTGCATTTCCAGACTCGTGACCCAAGTCCGGTCAAAAGGTCCGTCCGACAAAAGTAGATTTCGTTCCCGCATCAGTTTTTCAAAACGGTTGATGCGGGCGCCATGTTCGGCGTCAAACAGTGCCACCATGCGGTCGAGGTAGCGGCGGCGTTCTGAGGCAGCGCCGGAGAACATGCGGTCGAGTGCGGGTGTGAGCCAGACGATGCGCAACAGACCTGCCAAAGCGCCTGAACTTTTTTGCAAATGACCGTCGATGAGAACTGCTCGGGCTGCATTGACGCCGTCGCTTTCAGACGCACTCCAGGCTGTGCCCAATTGCATTTCGCCTTGGTGACCATCAGTGTGTGCTGAAACCGCCCAAGCCCCTTTACCATCATTGCGGCCTATGGTTTCAAACTCAGCCCCCCGCAAACCCCGCCCTGGTGCCAGCAGTGAAATAGCCTCCAGCAAATTGGTCTTGCCCGCACCGTTGGCACCGGCAAGGGCGATCAAGCCCGACGGCGGATCAAGCCTGAGGCCCGCATAGTTACGGTAGTCCGTCAGCGTAATGCGGGTGATGCGGTGGGAATTTTTCAAATTGAACCGTGCTCAGCATGTAGACAAGAACAGACTTTAGCTCGCGCAGATGGCGGGCAAAGGGACCTCATCCGTCTTGCGCTTTGCGCAATCCACCTTCTCCACTTTGTGGAGAAGGGACCATAAGCAATAGATGTCCCTTCTCCATTGTAAATGAAGAAGGTGGATCGCGCTTTGGCGCGAGACGGATGAGGTCCCTTTGTCGGCCACATGCAAGAGCTTTTCCGCAAGCTGGACAGAGGGAAATCTACACCCGCATTGGCATCAACACATAGAGCGATTGCTCGTCCTTCGGATCTTTTACCAAGGTTGGCGAACCTGAATCCTGGAATTCGAAGCGGATGGTGTCTGCGGTGATCTGGCCTGCGACGTCCAATAAGTAGCGCGAGTTAAAACCAATCTCGATCGGCTCTTGATCATAATCCACGATCAGCTCTTCTTCGGCTGAGCCTGAATCCGGGTTATTGACCACAAGCGAAAGCTTGCCGTCCTGCAAGGACAGCTTCACAGCACGGCTCTTTTCCAGCGAGATGGTGGAGACGCGGTCCACGGCCTGCGCAAAGTCTTTGGCTTCGGTGATCAAGACCTTGGTGTTGTTACGGGGAATGACACGCTCATAATCCGGGAAGGTGCCATCAATCAGTTTCGACGTCAGCACCAGATTGCCAGCGGAGAAACGGATTTTCGATGACGACAGTGCGACCTCAACATCGCCCTCTTCACCTTCCATCAGCTTTACAATTTCGAGCACGGTTTTGCGCGGCACGATGACGCCGGGCATGCCATCGGCACCAACAGGCAAGGCCACCTGCGCCTGCGCCAAGCGATGACCGTCCGTTGCAACAGCACGCAATGAGTCAGCCTGTTTGGCCTGATGCAAATAAATGCCATTCAGATAATAGCGTGTCTCTTCAGTCGAAATTGCAAAGCGGGTTTTTTCGATGAGGAACTTCAGTGACGTGGCGGGCAGCGAAAAAGTGTTGCCGAATTCGCCTGATGACAAATCAGGGAAATCTTCAGCAGGTAATGCCTGCAAAGCAAAACGCGAACGGCCAGCCGTGATGGCGACGCGCGAAGAGTCAGGCCCCTGCTCTAATTGTAATTGCGCGCCATCCTGCAATTTACGCACAATGTCGTAAAGCATATGAGCTGGCACGGTGGCCGCACCCTCACGGGATGTTTCAGCCGCTACAGTTTCGACAATTTCGATGTCGAGGTCGGTTGCTGTCAGCTTCACAACGCCTTGCTTGGCCTGCACCAGAACATTGGACAGCACGGGAATTGTATTGCGCCGCTCCACTACGCTTTGCACGTGGTTCAAGGCTTTGAGAAAGGCAGACCGTTCGATGGTGACGCGCATGATACTCTTGGTTTCCGGATTGCGTGGGGCAAGCTTGCTAAGGGCTTAAGACATTGGCGGTTTGATCCACATTTTTCAAGCCTCGCCTGAGGCTTATCCAGCCTAAACGGTGAGGGCCGTGGCGTTGCGTATGGCTTTGATCTGCTCGGCGTGATTGCCTTTGAATATCGCGGACCCCGCCACCAGCACATTGGCACCTGCGGCATAAATAGCACCGGCGTTTTTGGGCGTAACTCCACCATCCACTTCCAAGTCAATGTTGCGGCCAGCAATCATCACTTTGGCTTGGCGGATTTTGTCGAGCATTGACGAAATAAAGCTCTGGCCGCCAAAGCCCGGGTTTACGGTCATGATCAAGATCAAATCCAGTTCGTCGATTACATGCTCCAGAACTGACAAGGGTGTTCCAGGATTGAGCGACACCCCCACCTTTTTGCCCAGCGCCTTCACGGCCTGAACCGAGCGATGCAAATGCGGGCCAGCTTCGGCATGAACGGTGATGAGGTCGGCACCCGCATCGGCAAATTGCTGGAGATAACGATCAACCGGTGCGATCATCAAATGCACGTCAAACAACATTTTTGTATGCGGGCGGATCGACTGCATGATGGGTGCGCCAAACGAGATGTTCGGTACAAAATGCCCATCCATCACATCAATATGCACCCAATCAGCGCCGCCCTGTTCAATGGCGTGGATTTCAGCGCCAAGCTTAGAAAAGTCAGCGGCGAGAATGGAGGGGGAGATGATGAGCGGGCGGGTTTTCATGGGGGCGGGTTATAGCCCAAATGGAAGATAAGAAAACACCCCACTTACAAGCCGTCATTCCGGCGCAAGCCGGAATCTTTTTGATTGTTTGAAAGACCCCGGCTTTCGCCGGGGTGACGTTCAACTGACGATATTACGCAATCAACTTGCCGAAATGCGCAGCTGTATCGCTCATGCGGTTGGAGAAGCCCCACTCGTTGTCGTACCATGTGAGTATGCGCACGAAAGTGCCTTCGAGAACTTTCGTTTGGTCCATGTGGAAGTTGGATGAATGTGGATTGTGGTTGAAGTCGATCGAAACGTTGGGTTCCAGCGTGTAGCCGAGAATGCCCTTCAATGGACCAGATTCAGCAGCAGCCTTGATCGCTGCATTGATTTCTTCGACCGTGGTGTTGCGCTTGGCCACGAACTTGAAATCCACGACTGACACATTGGGAACGGGCACGCGGATCGAGGTGCCGTCCAACTTGCCCTTGAGCGATGGAATAACCAAGCCGATGGCCTTGGCGGCACCGGTTGATGTCGGGATCATCGACATGGCAGCAGCACGGCCACGGTAGAGATCCTTGTGCATGGTGTCGAGGGTTGGCTGGTCGCCGGTATAGGCGTGAATGGTGGTCATGAAGCCATGGTCAATGCCAACGGTATCGTTCAACACCTTGACCACAGGAGCGAGGCAGTTGGTGGTGCATGAGGCGTTTGAAATGACCATGTGATCTTTGGTCAGTTCATTGTGGTTTACACCATAAACAATTGTTGCATCGGCGTTGTCACATGGGGCTGAGACGATGACGCGCTTTGCACCGGCGCTGAGATGGGCCGAGGCTTTTTCCTTCGAGGTGAAAATGCCGGTGCATTCCATCACGATGTCAACGCCATTTTCCTTGTGCGGGAGTTGGGACGGATCTTTCACGGCGGTGACTTTGAAGGTGTCGGTGCCGATAGAGATCGAATCGCCTTTTACGGTGACGGGGTGCGGAAAGCGGCCATGCACCGAGTCGTAGCGCAGCAAATGCGCGTTGGTTTCAACTGGGCCCAGATCGTTCACCGAAACAATGTCGATGTCCTTGCGGCCTGATTCATAAATGGCACGGACAACGTTGCGACCGATGCGGCCAAATCCGTTAATTGCGACGCGAACTTTCGCCATGGTCTTCTCCTTCAAGGTTTGAATGTGAAGGCCTTATAGAGATTTTATGACGATACGAAAGCGGAAAATGAGGGGCGCACCTC
>JAYUQS010000219.1:0-2745 GCA_043756645.1 Hyphomicrobiales bacterium
GGGTACGAGCCGGTTCGGGCCCATGGCCTGGCCTTGCGGCGCAGGCGTTGGGATTGCCGTTTCAAGCTGGCACGCCAGCCGGACCTGCAAGCTTACGTCAAGCAACGTCTTGCGATGGAACATTCGCCTGAGCAGATTGCAGGCCGACTGGCGCAGGAAGACAGTAACATGCGCATCAGTCACGAGTCGATCTACCGCTTCATCGCATATCGCGTGGGCGTCAAAGATTACAGCTGGCACGTGCTCTTGCCACGACACAAATTCTACCGTGGACGGCGGCCCAGGAAAGGGGGCCCACCTTCCAAAACCTTTACGGACTACGTCTCCATTGATGACAGGCCCGAATCTGTCGCCAGCCGCCAGAGCTTCGGACATTGGGAGGCAGACCTCATGGCATTCAGGCAAAACACCGAAGTTATCCTCGTGATCCATGAGCGAAAAAGCCGCATGAAGATGGCATGGATACAACCCAACAAGGGAGCTGAGGCTGTGCGTATCACACTTTCCAACCACCTGCTCGACCTGCCTCAAAGTCTGCGCGGTTCAATCACCTATGATAACGGCACCGAATTCGCCCAACATCATCTCATCAACAAGATCACAGGCACTCAAAGCTTCTTCTGCCACACCCACAGCCCTTGGCAGAAAGGAGGTGTCGAAAATGCGATTGGCCGCATGCGACGGAAATTACCTCGAAAAACCAAAATCTCCGACATGACACAGCAGCAAATCAACGACATCATGAAACGACAAAACAACACACCCCGAAAATGCCTCGGATACTTGACCCCAAACGAAGTCTGGACCAAACACATCAATTCTTTAACCGTCGCACTTCAAACGTGAATCCATCCTCCGGCTTTCGCCGCAATGACGGCGGAGGCCGCTTCGTTGCTGCGGTTGATGTATTCCTCAGTGCCAGCTCCTGGGATGCGCAGAACGTGTTCGCCGATGCGATAGACGCGATTGGTCAAACCGCCCAAGCGTTCAATTGTTCCCTTATAATTTTGAAGGGCGGGAATGTCGATGATGATGGCGCGCACTTCGATTTCTTCTGTTGGTGTCATGGCTCTCACGCTAACATGAGGAAAATGGAAAAGGGAAGAGCATGGCAAAGCATGGCGGATATCTAGGTGCTGTCTATGAGGCAAAGGGCACAGATGCGGTTGCCGAACTTTATAACAATTGGGCATCAACTTATGATGCTGAAATGGCTGCGGCCGGTTATCGGCATCCGTCAATTGCGCTTGCGTTGTTGGCGCGGCATTTACCTAAAGGATCGGCACCGCTGTTGGATGCTGGTGCTGGCACAGGGCTGATTGGCCAATGGTTGCAGATTATGGGCTACCCGCATGTCGAGGCGCTGGATATCTCCGAGGGTATGCTGGCGGTGGCAAAGTCGAAGACGTGCTACAGCGCTTTTCACGTTCTTGGTTTGGGTGGGCCGTTGCCTTTTGCGGATGGTCAGTTTGCCGGAATTTTATCTGCCGGGGTTTTTACCTCAGGGCATGTGGGCGTAGAGGGTCTTGATGAGCTGATCCGCAGTTGCGCTGGCGGCGGCGTGATTGTGCTGACGGTGAAGGGAACTTTGTGGGATGGTGGTTTTGAAGCGCGTGTTGATGAATTAGTCGCTCAGGGTGTGATTGAATTGGTCGAAGTTACCGAGCCTTATGTGTCGATGCCTGGTGAAGCTGCGACGACGCCAAGTTTGGGTGTGGCACTTCGCGTGATTTGATACCCCCTCCCCCCTTCGGGGTACTCCCCCACGCCTTCGGCGCAAGGGAGAAATTTCTCCCTCAACGAAGTTGGGGGAGTACGGCGAAGCTGGGAGGGGGTGTTTGATTTCAATGAAAGTCTCTCGACTTCGGGATCACTCTGATATTGCGGGGGTGACGGGTTGAGCTGTGCTGGTTGCGCAGGGTGACGCCGTCTTCGGTCAGTTCGGGTTTTACCACCAACATGGTGCGGCGTTCAGGCCGCGCTCCCGTTGGTCAGAGACTGCCGGCCAAAACCCCGCATGGTCATTGGCGCACGACAACCTTTATCGCAGCCTTGCGCTCAGATGGCCTCAGCGCACCCATGACGCTCGACGGGCCGATGGATGGCGAACACTTCCGAGCCTGGACCGAACAGTTTAGGGCTCCTGTTCTCAAGCCACATGACATCGTCATCATGAACAATCTGCTCGCCCACAAGGTTACCGGCATTCGTCAGGCCATTGAAGCACGAGAGGCAAAGCTGCTGTACTTGCTACCCTACAGCCCTGACCTCAATTCAATCGAAATGGTCTTCGCAAAGTTCAAGGTTGCTCTTTGCAAAGCGGCGGCAAAAACAATCCTAAAACTCCGGCTACATCAAACATTGCGGCTATTCCAAATAAATGGGATTTGCCCTGGCTGAGGGAGGGCGTAACACACATGCTCCACCAACTTGTTGGAGCCCTCAATTCATCATGAAAATCGCGGCGTTCAGCGCCAGCGCAAAACTGACCCAGCACAAATATGGCACCATCAAAAAAGCGGCCAAGCGGGATTTGAAGGCAAAAGCGAAAATCGTGGCGGCGATGGCCAGCCACAGCGCGATGATATCGATCAGACCAAGCCCCGGCGAACGGGCGCCGAAAAACAGAAAAGACCAAGCAAAGTTTAACAGCAGTTGCGCGCCCCACAATGTCAATGCGCTGCGGGCATTGCCAGCCTTCCACACCAGCCAGGCAGCCACAGCCATCATGATGTAAAGCACGGT
>JAYUQS010000220.1:0-55308 GCA_043756645.1 Hyphomicrobiales bacterium
TTGTTTGGCTGGTTGTGCAAAGGCCATGGGCGCGTAGACATCAAGGTACGCAGCGTCCATGGCCTTTGCTTGCGCAGACGTTGCGGTTTTGGCGAACTCGGATGGCGTCAGCCAGCCGAGCCCTGAGTGTGGGCGGTGGTGGTTGTAGTCGGTTCTCCAGGCCGCCAGTTCAACACGGGCCTGATGCAAGGAGCTGAACAGGGTGTCGTTCAACTTCTCATCTCTGAGCTTGCCGTTGAAGCTTTCAATGAAGCCGTTCTGCATGGGTTTGCCGGGAGCAATATAATGCCACTCAACCTTGGCTTCGTCCGCCCAGTTCAGAATAGCATTGCTGGTGAACTCGGTACCGTTGTCGCTCACCACCATCTTTGGCACGCCACGTTGCAACATCAGTTGATTGAGTTCTCTGGCGACACGCTGCCCTGACAACGATGTATCGGCCACCAGGGCGATGCATTCACGGGTGCAATCATCAATCACCGTCAGAACCCTGAAGCGGCGGCAATCGGTGAACTGGTCGGAGACGAAGTCCAGCGACCAACGCTGGTTCGGCAACAGAGGAACAAGCATCGGTGCGCGTGTGCCAAGGGCCCGTTTGCGGCCTCCACGCTTGCGCACGGAGAGCTTCTCCTCGCGGTAAAGCCGGAACAGGCGCTTGTGGTTGACCGCAACGCCCTCACGCTTCAGCAGCACATGAATGCGCCGATAGCCAAAGCGCCGCCGTTCGTGTGCAATCGCCTTCATGCGCTCCCGCAAGACCGCATCATCGGCACGAACAGAAGCGTATCTGATCGTCATCCGACAACATCTCAAAAGTTGACACGCCCGCCGCTCGCTCATCTCATGTTCACTCTTGAGAAGTGCGACAGCTTCCCGCTCTGCTGCGGGCGTCACCATTTTTTTCCAAGCAGGTCTTTCAATGCCACGTTGTCCAGCATGGCATCCGCCAATAACCGCTTCAGCTTGGCGTTCTCATCCTCAAGGCTTCTGAGCCTCTTGGCCTCTGACACATCCATGCCGCCGAACTTGGCTTTCCACTTGTAAATGCTGGCGTCACTAACACCATGCTTGCGGCACAAGTCCGAAACCGAAACCCCGGCCTCATGCTCCTTCAATATCCCGATAATCTGCTCTTCTGTAAATCGACTGCGCTTCATTCTCTGGTCCTCGTTGTTGGGCCAGAGCTAACTTCAATATGGATTAAGATCAGGGGGCAAGGTCACAGCGATCGTGCTTCGAATCCAGTAGATCAGGTTGGTTGGGGAAAGCTCCCAGATGACATTGAAGATATCGCTGTATGCGGAGAGGGAGAGGCCACGGTGGTCTATAAGGGACTATTGGAACCATCCCGATTTATGCGTTTTTTCATTCCTGAGCCAGTTGGTGGTTACAATTCGCGGGTCAAAATCAAAGCAACCTTTTGCTTCATGACGCCAGTCGACCCAGAAAACTCCCTTAACTACACTCGAACAGGCCTTGCGATTACATTCAGACCGTCAACTCAGGGTATTCCGGGAATAAACAAATTCGGTAAGCCAAAACAAATGCACCCTTCAAGTAGCTTTTTTGGGGCAAGCGCGATGTTTCAACCGGAACACAATTTAAGAGATGATGCTAGAAAGTGGGAAACAGTTCTGAAAGCAGAGAGACGTTTCAATTCAGGCACTTTGAAAACTCCTGTATTCGATGTCGATCATCAAGTCCGCGATGATGGTCAGGAAGCGGTAAGGTCAGAAAACGTTCCATACGCGCTAATCGTAACAGTAGTCGCTCCGCAAGAAGAAGACCTTTACAACAGGATTGTCCGTGCATATCCGGGCCGACTGAGGGTATTGCAACCAGTTATCGATATTCCTATCAAACTTCAAAGCTAAAGCTCAATTATCCAGGAAACTCCGCAGCTTCCTGCTTCTACTCGGATGCTTCAGCTTCCTCAGCGCCTTTGCCTCAATCTGTCGAATGCGCTCACGTGTCACTGAGAACTGTTGCCCCACTTCTTCCAGTGTGTGATCGGTGTTCATGCCGATGCCGAAGCGCATTCTTAATACGCGTTCTTCACGTGGTGTCAGCGAAGCCAACACACGGGTTGTGGTTTCGCGCAGGTTGGCTTGGATGGCGGCATCGATTGGTAAGATCGCGCCTTTGTCTTCGATGAAGTCTCCGAGGTGTGAATCTTCTTCATCACCCACAGGCGTTTCGAGCGAGATCGGTTCCTTGGCAATCTTCATCACCTTGCGCACTTTTTCCAGTGGCATTGACAGTTTTTCTGACAATTCCTCAGGTGTCGGTTCGCGGCC
This sequence comes from Hyphomicrobiales bacterium, assembly GCA_043756645.1. GTDB lineage: Bacteria > Pseudomonadota > Alphaproteobacteria > Rhizobiales > Aestuariivirgaceae > Aestuariivirga. Next base: position 2,298 of record JAYUQS010000220.1, read on the forward strand.
AATTTCGTGCATCATCTGGCGTGACGTGCGCACGATTTTGTTGATGGTTTCGATCATGTGCACCGGAATACGGATGGTGCGGGCTTGGTCGGCAATCGAGCGGGTAATCGCCTGCCTGATCCACCATGTGGCATAAGTCGAGAATTTGTAGCCGCGACGGTACTCGAATTTATCGACGGCCTTCATCAAGCCGATGTTGCCTTCCTGAATCAAATCCAGGAATTGCAGACCACGGTTGGTGTATTTTTTCGCAATCGAAATTACGAGACGCAGGTTGGCCTCAACCATTTCCTTCTTGGCAATGCGGGCTTCGCGTTCGCCCTTCTGCACCTTGCCAACGATCTGGCGGAATTCCTGAATTTGCAAACCGGTGGCGGAGGCGAGTTCGAAAATCTCATCGCGGATGACGATGATCGAATCCTTCTCGTCGTTGACCCACTTCTTCCAGCCATGTTTAACCAGACGGCCAACGCGCTTCAACCATTCGCCATCAAGCTCATTGGATTGATACTCTTTCAGGAACTCATCGCGTGGAATACGATAGGTTTCAGCCAGACGCATCAGGCGGCCTTCAAGCATGTTGAGGCGTTTTGAAATGTCATAGAGCTGATCAACCAGCGCCTCGATACGCGCATTGTTGAGCGCCAGCGACTTCACCATGTTGATGATATCATCACGCAGTTTTTTGTAGCGGCGCTCTTGCGAAGGTGACAGCCCCTCGCCATCTGTTACTTCCTGGTCTTGCAGCTTGCGCAATGATTTATAAAGGCGCGCAATTTCGTCGAACACTTCCAAAACTTTTGGCTTCAGTTCAATTTCCATGGCCGACAATGATACGCCGAGGTCATCGCCCTCGTCATCTTCTTCATCCTCGACTTGTGGTTTGTCGAAATCTTCAGGCGACAACACATCGGAGTAATCGTCTTCATCGCCCACACGGCGCATGGGAGCAGCTGCGGATGGACGGCGTGTCTCTTCTTTCTTCTTGGCAATCTCGCGCTTTAATTCAGCCTGCTTGCGCACCTCTTCCTTGGGCGGCACATAGGGCATCGGCGTGGCTACGGCTTGGTTCTGCTTGGCATCAGGACCGGCGTAAGTCGCTTCCAAGTCGATGATGTCACGCAGCAGAATTTTGCCTTCGTTCAGTTCATCACGCCAAATAATGATGGCCTGGAATGTCAGCGGGCTTTCGCATAAGCCCGCGATCATGGTTTCGCGGCCAGCTTCAATGCGCTTGGCAATGGCAATTTCGCCTTCGCGTGAGAGCAACTCCACGGCACCCATTTCGCGCAAGTACATGCGCACAGGGTCGTCGGTGCGGTCAGCGGGCAGCTTCGGCGCATCCACCTTCATGATTTCGGTGGAGCCTGACTCCTCCTCCACCTTGGCGACGACGTTTTCAGTTTCTTCTTCTGACTCGACAACCGTAATGCCCATCTCGGCCAACATGCCATAGATGTCTTCAATCTGGTCCGACGTCACTTCGTCAGACGGCAGCACAGCATTCAATTCATCAAGTGTGACATAGCCACGGGCCTTTGCCATCTTGATCATGCGTTTAACGGCAGCATCTGTCAGATCGAGAAGCGGCGAATCCTGACCGGCATCAGGCACGTCTGACTCGGTGTTGCCATCTTCATTGACGGGTTTTTCTTCCGCTTCCTGCGATGGCTTGATCGTCGTGTCTTTTGGCGGGCGAGACATGGGGCATTCCTTCTGGTCGGACTGATTCGGCATCAGCCCGGAAACTGTTTTCAGTGGATAACTACTGATCAGCGTCTTAATTGCGGCTTAACCAAATGCAGAAAGCTTTGATTAAGATGTGGCGTCGCTGTTTCGACCCGAAGCTGCGCCGAAGCCTTGAACCAAAGCTTCCGAGCCTAAAGTCGAGTGCAACTCTTCACGCACCGCAGAAAGCGCGTTCAGGTTTTCCTCTGTTGGATCGTTGGCGAAGACAATTTCAGCTGCCTTCAGCTCACGATCAAGCGTGACTGTTTTACGATGGAGGGCGATCATCTGGCGGAGGCCTGTCCGGGCATCATCTTGTGCAGCCGCAGGACCAAGGAACCACTCATTCAAACGTCGCGCCTGGTGTTCAAGCTGGTCCAGCATTTCGCCAAACCCTCTTGTTACAAGGTGGTCCCTCAAAGCCTCCGGTTCAAGGGCGGCCTCTTGGGAAACCGCATCTAGAATCAGTGTACGGAGGGAGTCAAGCTCTGTTGAGCCTAAATCCACACCCGCAAAATCATCCCAAAAGTCATGTAACAGGTTGGGATGATTGATAAAACTGAGCACAATCATTCGTGCACGGCGGGTTGTCGCATCCTCACCCCCCAGTTTTGAGGCAGCATTTTTCAGGGAATGTGAAGCAGGAGAGGCAATTTCCCAATCTTTGAGACGCCGGCCTTGTGGCGAAAATCGTTGGGAAAAACCGCTTAAGCGCCCCGCTGTTGACCTGCGCCAATCAGTTTGCCCTGCGCTGCGCTGCTTGCGGAAGCGTTCAGCCAATTCATCAAGGTAGTGGCGCTTGACGCCGTCTTCTTTGATGTTGGCCACTTGCATACGCAGGTCTTTTTCAAAAGCCGCCTTGCGCTCCGGGCTGGTGCGATCATTCAAAGCCAGAGCACGGTTCCACAACACATCGACCATTGGCAAAGCCGCTGCGACAACAGCTTTCAGCGCTTCGGCACCTTCAGAACGCAACACATCATCAGGATCCTTGCCATCAGGCAAAAATGCAAAGCGCAGCGAATGGCCAGGCTCCAGCAATGGCAACGCAATATCAAGCGCCCGATAAGCCGCCTTCTGGCCCGCGCTGTCACCATCAAAACATAAAATCGGTTCCGCCGCCGAACGCCACAATATTGCGAGTTGGTTTTCCGTGAGTGCTGTACCCAAGGGGGCAACAACTTCGGCCAAGCCTGCACGATGCATGGCGATGACGTCGACATAACCTTCAACCGCGATGATGCTGCCGCTCTTGTGGGCGATGGCGCGGGCCTTGTCGAAATTATACAACACCTCACCTTTGATAAAGATTGGCGTTTCCGGCGAGTTCAAATACTTCGCAGGTACGTCTTTGCTGAGTGCGCGCCCACCAAATGCAATCACCCTGCCCCGCCCGTCTCTGATGGGAAACATGACGCGGTCACGGAAGCGGTCATAAGCCACGGGAATATCTTCACCTGCAATCACCAGCCCTGCTTCGATCATTTGATCAAGGTGCACACCCTTGTCAGCCAAATGACTGCGTAAAGCTGAGCGGTCATCGGGCGCATAGCCAATGCCAAATTCCGCCTGAATCGAGGAACCCAGATCACGATCCGCCAAATAGCCCCGCGCTTTGGCACCTCTTGCGGTTTGCAACTCAGTTTGGAAAAACGAGGTGGCAATCTCCATCACATCATAAAGACTGGCGCGGACTTCTTCGCGCCGTGCATCTTCCGGCGTGAACTCAGGCATGGCGATGCCAGCCTCCTGCGCCAGCTGCTCAACAGCCTCGTGGAATTTCAAACCCGACTTTTCAACAAGGAAGGTGAAGGCGGTGCCGGAGGCTTTGCAACCAAAGCAATGGTAGCGCCCTTTACGATCATCGGCATGAAAGCTCGGCGATTTTTCCGAATGAAACGGGCAGCAGGCCCAGAAGTCACCCTTGCCCGGCTGGCTCTTACGTCGGTCCCACGTCACATGCCGACCAACGACCGTGGATATATTCACCCGGGCGAGGACTTGATCAAGAAATTGTGGCGAGAAGCGCATGAGGCGGGTCATAGACCAAGTTTGAAATCAAGGCCATTGTGTTGGTTTGGTGCTTGACAAGAACTGAAATACATATGTATATACAAATAACTTCGATGGCGGAACACATGGAAGACGATTGGCACGTTCAGATATTCGAATTTTCAGGAATTGACTATGACCCGAACAAAAACCTCAGCAACTGGCAAAAACATAAGATCACCTTCGGCGAAGCAGCGCAAATTTTTGACGAACCCGTTATCGCCCGGTGCCAAATTGTTGCCTATGAGGAGCGCTGGATCGCTGTTGGAATTGCAGGAGGCAGGTTCACCACTGTTGTTTTCTGCGAACGAGGTGAAGACGTCAGAATTATCTCAGCGCGAACAGCTACTCCTGCCGAAAGCCGACGGCATGGTCAGAGTATCCTTCAAAGACCTACATAAGATTAGTGACCCTAACTTTGACTGGACTGCATTCGACGCACTCACCGAAGAAGACATCGCCAAAGCCGTGGCTGATGACCCTGATGCGGCCCCCGTTGATATGGATTGGTCAGATGCTGTCATCCTCGACCTCATGCCAAAAACTGCCATCAGTTTCCGTGTGGATGCTGATGTCTATGAATTTTTCAAAGCCCAAGGCAAAGGCTTTCAAACCCGCATGAATGCTGTGTTGCGGGCCTATGTCGATCATCAACGAAAGCTCAAATAGCGTGTGCCTTGCACTTGCAAGGAGGCGATCAAGAAAATCTATACTCACGGCCCATGTCAGCTTTGGCTGACGCTCCGACAAACAAGGCTTTGGGATTGCTGTGCAGTTGGATGTTTCACTGCCCGGTCTGACCATGGCGCAAGCAACTGCTTTGGCCAAAAAGTCCCATGTGGTGTGCCCCTACTCGCACGCCATTGAAAAAAATGCGAAAGTCGCGAAAAAATCATGTGATGCAATAAGCAAGCTTACATGCAGATGTAGGCCTGCCCTGCAATTTTGGTGAAACCAGCACAAATGGACTTCACAACATCGGACCGTTCCGACCATGCGGCACCGGCAATCAACAAGGGTGCTGCACCACAGCTGATGACTTGCGTCGCAAAGCGGCGGTTATTGTCGGCTTGCCATTGGCTGAAAGCATCCCATGATGTGGTTTCACCGTCAGCAATTGATGCGAAGGGATCCGGCTGGTTTCCAGCAATGGCCTTGGCCTTCGTCCAGAAATGATGAAGCACAAGCCCCGCTCCTAAACCGGTGAGGCAAGCTATGAATGTGAAAAGCAGATAGGCAACATTGGTCATAATGCCCATCGTCTCATGACAGGGTTAATGTGACCTTAAATAGCAATCAGGGCCGGAGCACGAACCCCGGCCCTGAATAAATTAGCGATGATGCGGGTGACCATGGCGATGGCTATGGCAAGACTTCACACGCTTCCAATGGCCGTGGTAACGGATTTTCCGCACGTGGCAATGGCCGTGACGGTGGCCACGGTTGTGGTAATATCCAACATATGGCGAACCGAAGTAAATGCCGATATGGGGCCGACGATGTCCTGCTTCAGCCGGAGCAGTTGCAGCACCTAAGCTGATTGCCATTGTTGCAGCTGCAGCAATTGCCAACAAAGTTTTGCGAAACATGATGTTTATCCTCTCACGCAAAGGGGAACACACAGGACAACCCTGCGATAGCCCAAATTTGGGCCATCCAACATGAACGGCAAATGAACTGTCGAAAAATACTTTAGCCCAATAAAGCTTTCACCACACCACCGGCCTTGCCCATGTCCATTTGACCGGAGTATTTGGCTTTCAATTCTGCCATCACTTTTCCCATGTCTTTGACGGAGGTTGCACCCACCGTGGCGATGACACCGGCGACTGCGGCTTTGGCTTCGTCATCGGTCATTTGCTTGGGCATATAAGACTGGATAACAGCCATTTCACCGCGTTCTTGTGCAGCCAATTCGGCGCGACCGCCTGCATCGAAAGCGGTGATTGAGTCTTGGCGCTGCTTCACCATTTTGGCGAGGACGTCCATGATCATGGCGTCCGAGATTTTTTCCGAGTCGTGGCCTTCGGTGCGGGAATTGATGTCTTTGTCTTTGATCGCCGCATTCATCAGGCGAATGGTGGCCAGCTTCAATTTATCGCCGGATTTCATGGCGTCTTTCATATCAGCTGTTAATTGGTCACGGAGCGACATTTGAAAATCCCTATTTACAATCAAAACCGTGAGATAGTCTTTTAAGTAGGGTTGTGCAAATTTCAAATGCCACAAAAAAGCCGACGCTGCTTTGTTTCGCAGCGTCGGCAATCAACTTGGGTGGTTGGTTAAATCGCGTTCGCCGCCATCTGCTTGGCGATGTAATCGGCTTGGCGGATAGCAAGCGCTACAATCGTCAAGGTTGGGTTTTCAGCGGCACCAGTGGTGAACTGGCTTCCGTCTGATACGAACAGATTGGCGATATCGTGAGTTTGACCCCACTTGTTTACCACGCCATCCCTGGGATTGTCGGCCATGCGATTTGTGCCGAGGTTGTGGGTTGAAGGATAGGGCGGTGTGCGGATTGTCTTGGTCGCACCCACCGCTTCATAAACCGCAGCACCCTGCTTGAAGGCATGCTCGCGCATCGCAATGTCGTTGGGGTGATCATCGAAATGCACATTGGGAACCGGCATGCCATACTGGTCCTTCTCTGACGCGTGCAGGCTGACGGCGTTGGTGAGCTGTGGCATATCTTCGCCGACAAGCCACATACCAGCCATCCGGTCATAGGCTTCCATCGATTGCGCGAAAGAACGGCCCCATTCACCAGGATTGAGGAAGGCTGCCATGAAGGGAAGGCCCAGTGCCAGGGTTTCCATTTCATAGCCGGCCGCAAAGCCGCGCGATGTATCGTGTTTGGCTTCGTCCTGAATGATGCCGGCCATAGTGGTGCCGCGATACATATGCACCGGCTTGTCAAAGATCGCGTAAACCGATCCTGTCATGTGGCGCATGTAGTTTTTGCCGACCATGCCTGAAGAGTTAGCCATGCCGCTGGTGAACTTCGAGGAGTGGGAGTTCAACAGCAAACGCGCACTTTCAATGACGTTGCCTGCCACGCAGACGACGCGTGCCGCTTGCTTTTGCAAGTTGCCGTCCTTGTCTGCGTAAACCACTCCCGTCACCTTGCCCGCAGCATCATGCTCGATTTGCACGACTTGGCTGTTTGGACGTACTTCGAGATTTCCGGTGGCTTCGCCTTGCGGAATTTCCGCCACTAAGGTTGACCACTTGGCACCTGATTTGCAGCCTTGGAAGCAGAAACCAATCTGCTGGCAAGCACCTCGACCATCACGTGGTTCCGAGTTGATCGACATGTTGCCGGTGTGGACTTCCTTGTAGCCGAGCTTTTTGGCACCTGCTTCAAAGACCTTATAGTTGTTGTTGCCGGGCAGCCGTGGAATTCCGTTGGTGCCGGTTGTGCCCATCTTGAACTCGGCCTTGTCATACCATGGGGCCATTTCGTCATGGTCAATCGGCCAGTCCAACAGGTTTGCTCCGGCGATTTCACCGTAGTTGGTTTTGGCTTTCCATTCATGTTTTTGGAAACGCAGCGATGCGCCCGCCCAATGTGTGGTCGAGCCACCAACGGCCTTCACGATCCACGCTGGCAGGCCAGCAAAGTCTTTTGCCACACGCCATGAACCGGATGTGGTGCGCTTATCGAGCCAGGAAATTTGGCCGAAGCTGCCCCATTCATCGTTCTGGAAGTCTTCGGTTTCGTGGCGCCCACCAGCTTCAAGGCAAACAACCTTGATGCCCTTTTGCGCGAGTTCGTTCGACAGTGTACCACCACCAGCGCCGGAGCCGATGACGACGACAACTGTGTTGTCTGATTTTTCAAATGTAGCCATGTTGTTTCGCTCCCCTTAGCCTTTCAGCCAGTCAACGTCATTGAAACCGCGTTCGATGTAGCCGCCCTGGGACGCACTCTCACCTTCGTAGCCAAACTGTTTCCAGATTTCCTTATTGTTGTAGATGCCGGTTACGAGCGAACCACGCACGGCACCGAAGAAGCCTGCATCCTGCATTTCAACTTCTTTTAAAACCGCAACGCGATCATCTTCTTTGGCGGCGGCGGCATATTTGCCAAAGCCCATTTTTTCACTCAGGCTGTCAAGGAGGGCCACACCGTTCTCGAGCACTGTTTTGAAGCCCGCATCATCCTTGGCTTTTGCATCGTGACCAGAGATGACTGCCGCGTAAATGGCATCCGGCAGCTTATCATGCGGATAGAGATCCCGCGCCATTTTCACGAGTGTGTTGAATGATCCTTCACTCAAAGCCACAGGAGCTGCGGCAAATGCTTTACCACTGAGAACGGTAGTCGGCATTGCTGCAGCCATCGCTGCTGTTATACCACCTGATCGCAGCAACATTCGCCGTGTGACTTTGGGTGTCTTATCTATTAATCTTACCATGTTTTCCTCCTCAGACTTTGTTCTGATTGTTATGTAAAACGGCCGTGTCGTTGCAGAATCTCGATCTTGTAGCCATCGGGATCTGTTACAAAAAAGAACTTGGCGAAAAGCTTTCCGTCACGTTCAAATTCCTTCAGGGGTGTTGGCGATAGGTTCAGCTGCGTCATCCGCGCATGTTCCGCTGCTGCATCAACAACCGAAACCGCAAGATGACCATAGCCGTTGCCAAGATCGTAAGCCTCTGTCCGGCTGGCGTTGACAGTAAGCTCGACCTCAAAATCATTCTCTTGGTTTTTGAGATAGATGAGCGTGAAACCGTCAAAAGGGTAGCGGTCTTTGATCTTGAGTCCGAAGGCGGCTTCATAAAAAGCAACCGATCTTGCTTCTTCAAGCACACGCACCATGGAGTGAATTGCTTTGGCCATATTCATGCGCCTCCATTGGCTTTGATGTATTCAATGATGAGTTTGCGCTTTTCAGGGTCCTTCTGCTTATAGGTCCCCATAAACGTTTTAGGGACCAAGGCTTTTGGATCCGTGAGCCAAAGGTCAAGCTGTTCTGGCGTCCACGCCCAAGCCGCATCCTTCAAGCCTTGTGAATATTTGGTGTATTTTTCGTGGGTGCCGGACTTGCGTTGGAACAGGCCAATCAGCAATGGGCCTTGCCGGGTTCGGCCATCATCAACAAGTGAATGGCACGCCGCACAATGATTTTTGAACAGCTTTGCGCCAACATCATCTTGCGCGCCGACGGTCTGACCGACTGCGCAAAGAGCACTCCAAAAAGCGATCAGCCTTACAATTCTCAAAAGTCTTCCCCCCAATTTTTAAGTGGAAGCTAGAGCCTAATTCCAATCGAAGGTATTAGGCTGATACTACGCGGCTAATTCTTGAGCAGATTTGGCTTCGGCACTTTCAATCCGTTGTGCCAAAAACATCAGGCAAGAACAACGCAGCAATGAGGCAAAATTGCTGACTTCACCGTTGACTTCCAGGGCTTCGTCATAAAGCGTCGTTAAAAACAAGGGCAAAGGCATGTTTTGGTCGGCCGCAAGATCGACCAGGACCGCCCAAAATCGTGTTTCAAGTCGCACGCTGGTCACGTGCCCGGATAGTCGCACCGATCTCGTTTCATAAGCGTAACCCTTGGGATCTTGTCCCGCAAAAACATGACACATAACAAACGTCTCCGGTTTATCTTTTGTCGCTATGTTATGCCTTCACATCGGCAAAGCAACTTACAAATTCGAATCCCATATATACAAAAGTACAATATCCGGTGACGTTTACCGCTCATCCGTGCGGCAAACTTGACGTGTCCCCCCATCTCCCTTAACGAGACGCAAATTCCCGGAGACTCAATCGAATGGCATCGCCCAAAAAGCCCGCAACGGCCAAAGCAAAACCGCGCCCACAGTTCAGCGATTGGGACCTGCCCAAAGTGACAGCGGTCTTGGTATTAGCCGATGGTACCGTGATTGAGGGCTTTGGCTTTGGCGCTGAAGGCGAGGCCGTGGCCGAAGTCTGCTTCAACACAGCGATGACGGGTTATCAGGAAGTTCTGACGGACCCGTCCTACGCTGGCCAAATCGTCACCTTCACATTCCCGCACATTGGCAATGTGGGCACCAATGATGATGACAGCGAAGCCATCAACCTTGCCGCCTCTGCCGCCGTGCGTGGACTGGTCGTCAAAGCACCTATCACTGAGCCTGCAAATTATCGCAACGCCAAGCATTTCGACAAATGGTTGAAAGCCCGTGGCATCATTGGCATGTCAGGTGTTGATACGCGTGAACTGACAAACTTGATCCGCGACAAGGGCTTGCCCAATGGCGTGATCGCCCACAATGCCAAGGGCAAGTTCGACATCAAGAAGCTGCATAAAATGGCGGCGGACTGGTCTGGCCTTGAAGGCTTGGATCTTGCCAAAGATGTATCTCTCACCCAGCGCATGGAGTGGGATGAAAAACTGTGGGACTGGAAGAACGGTTATGAAAATGCGGTGGGCGGCAAACGCGTCGTCGCCATCGATTACGGTTTGAAGCGCAACATTCTGCGTTGCCTCACCTCAGCAGGATGCGACGTCACAGTGGTGCCAGCAACTACATCAGCTGAAGACATTCTGGCCATGAAGCCTGAAGGCGTGTTCTTGTCAAACGGTCCGGGCGACCCGGCGGCAACGGGTATCTATGCGGTGCCGGAAATCAAAAAGATCGTCGATTCAGGCACACCGATTTTCGGCATCTGTTTGGGCCATCAAATGTTGGCGATCGCACTTGGCGGTAAAACACTCAAGATGCACCAAGGCCACCACGGCGCCAATCATCCGGTGAAAGACTTCACCACAGGCAAAGTCGAAATCGTATCGATGAACCACGGCTTTGCGGTTGATGTGCAATCGCTGCCCGGCAACGTCAAGGAAACCCACATCTCACTGTTCGACGGCTCCAACGCCGGAATACAGGTGAAGGGCAAACCGATCTTCTCGGTCCAACACCACCCCGAAGCCAGCCCCGGCCCGCAGGACTCGCATTATTTGTTCAAGCGGTTTGTGGAGATGATGGGGTAGGTATTCTACGTTTGAATTAGGATGTCTGTTTTCTGGCCCGCCATGAGCCGCGCCGGTGTGCCACACAAGGCGCTGGAGCAAGCCCCGTATTTTCCGCCGCGAAACACAACCACGTGGTAGAACCTCAATCCTGAAACGCAACGAGGGCAAAACATGTCTTTCGCAAAACTCGACGAACTCTCTCACAAACTCGATTCACTTTCGCATGCGCTTTCTATGCTCAGCGTCGATGAAGCCGTAATGATGCCGGAAGGCGGCGGTGAAAAACGAGCCGAAGCCATTGCATCGCTTTCAGGCCTATATCACGACATGGCCGCTGCGCCCCACATCGCAGACTGGATTGCCAATGCTGAGAATGAGAGCCTGGATGACGAGCAAAGCATTGCCGTCAAAGAGTTCAAACGCAGCTACATCAACCGCACATGCCTGTCCTCAAGCTTCGTGCAAAAACAAACCGAACAACGTCTGCGCTGCGAACAACTCTGGCGGCAATTGCGGCCTACAGGCGATTGGAAGGGATTTTTACCAGCATTCACAACGGTCATCGAAACCATGCGCGAAGAAGCCGCCTTGCGGGCCGATGCCCTTCAACTTTTGCCTTATGATGCACTCGCCGATCAATATGACCCCGGTGCCCGCATTGCTGACATTGCTCCGGTTTTTACGGATCTGAAAGCTTTCCTCAAAGACTTCATCCCGGTTGCCGTGGACAAACAAAAATCCCAAACTTTGAAACTTCTGTCGTCCAACTATCCGATCGACGCCCAAAAGGCGCTTGGTCTCGAAGTAATGCAAGCCTTGGGGTTTAATTTCAATCATGGCCGACTCGACATTTCCCACCACCCCTTTTGTGGCGGCGTTCCCACCGACGTCCGCATGACCACGCGCTATCGCACCGATGAATTCCTCTCTGCCCTCATGGGCATTATGCATGAGACGGGCCACGGTCTCTACGAGCAAGGCTTGCCAAAACAATGGTCACATTGGCCATCTGGAAATGCCCGCGGCATGGCCATGCATGAAAGCCAAAGTCTGTTCGTTGAAAAGCAGATTGGCCGTAACCCAGCCTTTTGGGAATGGGCCATTCCCTTGTTGAAAAAACACTTCGGAGAAAGCTGGTCAAAGCAGGATTTGCTGGCCCACGTACATCGAGTAAAGCCAGGTTTAATTCGTGTGGATGCTGATGAAGTGACCTACCCCATGCACGTCATTTTGCGTTTTGAAATGGAACAGGAGCTCGTATCTGGAAACCTGAAACCTGCTGATATTCCAGATGCTTGGGACGAGAAGATGACTCTCTACTTGAGCCTCTCAACCAAAGACAACATGAGGGATGGCCCGATGCAGGACGTGCATTGGCCATCGGGTGCTTTCGGATATTTTCCAAGCTACACTTTGGGTGCCATAATGGCCGCTCAGCAATGGGCCGCAATCATGCGCGAAAATCCAAGAACCAATGACGACATTGCGCGAGGTGATTTCTTGGCAACCACGCAGTGGCGGCGTAAAAACATTTGGGAAAAAGCATCGACCGCCTCAACACCAGACCTAATGCGCCAAGCAACAGGTGAACCGTTAAATGCGAAATACTTCATTGCGCACTTGCAGCAGCGTTACGGTTGAAATTTACCGATGACATTTATTTCAGAGCGTGCCCAACGTTCACTAACGTGAAATTAAGACCGACCTGCTTTGACTGCCTTCAATATTGGGCGGGCGATTCGTATCACTATTGGACACGAATTTTGAATGCAGAGGTTTTCGCATGAAATTAGGTAATATCCTCGTGGCCAAAGGGCTGGTCTCGATGGAACAAATCAATCAAGCGGTTGAACACCATCAGGAAAATGGTGGACGCCTTGGCGACAGCATCATCGCGCTTGGCTTGCTCACAAAAGATGAAATCGACAAGGTACTCGACGAAGCGCCGCAAGCAGCAGGCTCCATTTTAGACACTGGCATCGATTCTGTGCTTCTGCTCGAATTGGTGATCAAGGGCATTTATACCGAGAACCTTGAAACGGCATCGCAAATTGCTGAAGCCATGAAAGTATCAAGCGGCATTGTGAACCAACTCTTACAAGTTGCCAAAGATCGCAAACTTGTGGAAACTTTGGTTGCCGGCGCTTCGGGAGGTTCAGTCGCCGAAATGCGCATGACCTTAACCCGGGCAGGCCGCGACTGGGCAGCAGATGCCATGACCCGCGGACAATATTTTGGTCCAGCTCCTGTTTCACTTGAAGACTATCAAGATCGCATCATGCGTCAACGTGTGACCAACGAACATGTGACCCGCCAAAATCTGGACGAAGCTTTCGCAGGCCTCGTCATGACTGAACGCTTTGTCAGTCGACTCGGGCCTGCAATTAATTCCGGCAACGCCATTCTGATCTATGGCCCGGCTGGCAATGGCAAGACGACTGTTGCTGAAGTTGTCGGCAAGATTTTCCAGAACGTAATTTACATACCCTATTGCGTCGACATCGACGGCGAAATCATGAAAGTTTATGATCCGGCGGTCCACCAACAAGTGGAAAATAAAGCCAATGACGAAGGGGGGGCAAACCTGCGTCGCAGCCGCATCGACCCACGCTGGGTCGCATGTTACCGGCCTATGGTCATCACAGGCGGTGAATTGACCGTTGAAATGCTCGAACTTAAATACAACTCGGTCGCCAAGTTCTATGAAGCTCCGCTGCATATCAAGGCCTTGAACGGCACCTTCTTAATTGACGACTTTGGCCGCCAGCGTGCCAAGCCGGAAGACATTCTCAACCGCTGGATCGTGCCTTTGAACAGCCGTGTTGACTACTTGACCACACATAGCGGTAAAAGCATCAAGATCCCATTTGACGAGATCGTGATTTTCTCAACCAACATGCATCCTGACGATCTCATGGATCCGGCCTTCCAGCGCCGTATCAGTTACAAGTTGGAAACCGTAGAGCCTCCGGAAGAACTGTTCATCAAAGTTTTTGTCGAAATGGCCAAGAAACACGGCCTTGTATTGACGCAGGAAATCTACAAACAGGTGATCACGCTTATTAAGTCAAACCAGGCGCCACTGGCATATTTCCAACCGAAGTTTATCGTGGAACAAGTGCTGGCATCATGTAAGTTCGAAGGAACCAAACCGCAATTTTCCACAGAAAACGTCGACGACGCCCTCGCCAATTTGTTTGTTAAGAAATCTGATGGGTCGATGTTTGGGGTAAAGCGCACTTAAGCGAAAGTGGCTGGCGAAACCTTGGCGCCAGCCCTCTTGCATTCCGCACGTCCTTCAGCCATAAGCCGCCCATCCAAAAGCACATGGCTAGTGGCTGAACGGAAGCTCTAAGAAATTAGAGAGAGATTTAATCTCGTCTTCCTGTGTTACTGCTCTTGTCAGACCGTACTTTTTAGACCTTTCGAAGGGTTGAGAAAGAGGCTTCGCGCCGGTGCTTTTTGGGAATGACAAACGAAAGGAACCCCACATGGGTCTTTATGAACACATATTTCTGGTGCGCCAGGATGCAACGTCGGCGCAGGTTGATGCGTTGATCGAGCAATACAAAGGCGTGCTTGAAAGCAACGGCGCCAAGGTTGAGAAGGTCGAAAGCTGGGGCGTTAAATCCCTCACCTATCGTATCAAGAAGAACCGCAAAGCCCACATGACGCTTTTGAACATTTCTGGAAACTACAAGGCCATCGCCGAAGTAGAGCGCCAGATGTTGATTTCGGAAGATGTCATCCGCTTCATGACCATTGCTGTTGAAGAACTCGAAGCTGGCCCATCTGCAATGATGCGCCGCGCCGAACGCCGCCGCGATGATGATGATGTACCGACAGAGGAGTTTAACTGATGGCTGAACAACAAGCCCGCCGGCCGTTCTTCCGCCGTAAGAAGACCTGCCCTTTCACTGGCCCGAATGCACCGAAGATTGACTACAAGGACATTCGCATGTTGCAGCGCTATATTTCTGAGCGCGGCAAGATCGTTCCAGCCCGCATTTCAGCCGTTTGCACAAAGAAGCAACGTATCTTGGCGCAAGCCATCAAGCGCGCCCGCTTCCTGGGCCTCTTGCCCTACGTGATCGGTTAAGGAGAACAGAACATGGATGTCATTCTTCTCGAACGCGTCTCCAAGCTCGGCCACATGGGCGAAACCGTAAAGGTGAAGGACGGTTACGCACGTAACTTCCTGCTGCCACGCGGCAAAGCCTTACGCGCCAATGCAGCCAACAAGGCCAAGTTTGAAGTACAACGTGTTGACCTTGAAGCCAAAAACGCTGTTGCGCGTCAAGGTTCCGAAGCCGAAGCCAAGAAGCTCGAAAGCAAAACCTTCGTCGTCGTACGTCAAGCTGGTGAATCGGGCCAACTCTATGGTTCCGTATCCCCACGCGACATCGCCGATGCAGCAACCGCTGAAACCGGCGTTGCAGTACACCGCAACCACGTTGAACTGATGATCCCAATCAAGGTCATCGGACTCCACAAGGTTGACGTGTCACTGCATCCTGAAGTCACCGTACAAATCACCGTCAACGTGGCCCGCACAGCTGATGAAGCTGCCGCCCAAGCCCGTGGCGAAGTGATGACCGGCAACGCCGCAGACCGCGACGAAGTCCGCGCCGCTGCAGCAGCCCTGTTTGAAGAAGCAGAAGCTGAACGCGTTGCTGAGGAAAACGAAGCGTAAGCTTTTCGCAAGTCAAATTTGAAGCCGTCCAACGCAAGTTGGACGGTTTTTTTGTGGTCTTCAATTCACCCCTGCCCACATCGTGGGGAGGGGTGAGTTTTTTTAAATCAATTCAAACCGATCAACATCCACCATCCCCCTATCCGTAATCTTCAAATGCGGAATAACCGGCAGCGGTAAAAATGCCACCTGTAGAAACGGCTCCTGCAACGTTGTGCCGAGCGACTTTGCTGCGGCCCGCAATGGTATGAGCGCCTCTCGCACCTCTTCAAAACTTCTGTGACTCATCAGGCCCGCAATCGGCAGCGGCAATTCAGCCAAGACCTTGCCATCGCGTACCACAACAAAGCCACCAGCAATCTCTTTCAAGCGATTAACAGCCACCGCCATGTCCTCATCACTTACTCCCACAACGCAAATGTTATGGCAGTCATGACCAACGGTTGAAGCAATGGCACCGTGCTTCAATCCAAATCCATTCACAAAGCCGACGGCAATGTTTCCATTCACGCCATGACGCTCAATCACGGCAACTTTGATGCAGTCCTGCGCAAGGTCAACACCCACCACGCCATTCTCGGTCGGCAAATTACGACGCAAATGCTGTGTAATAATTTTTCCGGGGTTCACACCAATCACCGGCACATCAACCCCATTGCCACGCGCCTGCAACTGTTGAGCTGATACTGGTTTCGACTTCACACTGTTCAAACCAACGGGCTCAACGTTTCCACGCGTTGCAAACAACGCATCATCAACCAGCCGCCCGGCACTCAAAACCTGCAAAACACGGCAGTTTTCCAAACTGTCCACCACCACCAAATCAGCGCGCCAGCCCGGTGCCACAAGACCACGATCAGCCAAACGAAACGCCTTTGCGGCGGAAATACTTGCGGCACGGTACGTGGCCAACACATCCGCACCATGCGCAATGGCTTCACGGATCATGAAATCCAAATGCCCCTCCTCCGCGATATCCAGCGGGTTACGGTCATCCGTACACAGAGCAATAAAAGGAGAATTGCGCTCAGTCATGATCGGAATCAACGCATGCAAGTCTTTTGAAACCGATCCTTCGCGGATCAAAATATGCATGCCTTTGGACAGCTTCTCCAGCGCTTCCTCAGCCGTTGTCGTTTCATGATCTGTGCGAATGCCTGCCGAGAGATAACCATTTAAATCCAACCCACGCACCAGCGGCGCATGACCATCAATATGGCCACCTTGAAACAGTACCAGTTTATCCAAGCATTCCGGATCCAAATTCAATACACCCGGAAAATTCATGAATTCGGCAAGCCCGATATTTTTAGGATGCCCCATGAACGGCTTCAAGTCATCAGCGGTGAGACGCGCACCCGATGTTTCCAAATGCGAAGAAGGCACACAGCTGGAAAGTTGCACCCGCACATCCATAATCGTGTGATCGGCGCAGTCGAAGAAATATCTTAACCCCTCCACACCCAACACATTGGCAATTTCATGCGGGTCACATATTGCAGTGGTGACGCCATGGCGCAGCACGCAACGGTCAAACTCATGCGGTGTCACCAGTGATGACTCGATGTGCAGATGCGTGTCGATGAATCCCGGAACAACAATCTGGCCCGCAATGTCAATTTCGCGCTGACCGGAATAAACCCCATGTGTCCCCACGATCCGGTCACCACAAATCGCAATGTCAGACGCAATCACCTGCCCCGACACCAAGTCGTAAAAGCTGCCATTCTTCAAAACCAGGTCGGCAAGCTCTTGCCCCCTGCCCTGTGCAATGGCGCGTTTCAGAAATTCTTTCATGTGGTAACGGCTCCTTGGGCTTGGTCTCGACCATAGAGGAAGAATGCGATAAGCATCAGTCATGACAACACAATATTACTCTGACCTCGGTGGCCACCCGCCACAAACCCAATTGCTCACGGGCCGCGCCGTTTTCACAGAAAGCTATGCCGTTATCCCCAAAGGCGTGATGCAAGACATTGTCACCAGCTTACTGCCCCATTGGGACAAAACCAGAGCATGGATTATTGCCCGCCCGCTCTCAGGCTTTGCCGAAACCTTCTCGCAGTACATCATGGAAGTGGCCCCCGACGGCGGCAGCGAAACCCCGGAACCTGATCCTGAAGCAGAATGCGTGCTGTTTTTCGTCAGTGGTAGCGCCACCGTCACCATCGCCGGAAAAACCCATAATCTGGAAGCGGGCGGCTATGCTTTTATCCCGTCTGACACCAAGTGGTCACTCAGAAACACCGGCAAAGAACCTGCCAAATTCCATTGGATCCGCAAAGCCTTTGAAGCTGTCGAAGGCATCGACAAGCCCGATGCTTTTGTCACAACAGATGCTGACGTGAAGCCAACCGCCATGCCCGGCACCAACGGCACCTGGGCGACTTCACGCTTTGCCGATCCCAATGACATTCGCCACGACATGCACGTCAACATCGTGACCTTTCAACCCGGCGGCACCATTCCTTTCGCTGAAACTCATGTGATGGAACACGGGCTTTATGTGCTCGAAGGCAAAGCCGTCTACCGCCTCAATAATGATTGGGTGGAAGTCGAAGCCGGAGACTTCATCTGGCTCCGCGCCTTCTGCCCGCAAGCCTGTTATGCAGGTGGTCTGGGGCCATTCCGCTATCTTTTGTATAAGGACGTTAACCGTCACCCCAAACTGAAGCTCTTTGGCAAATGAAACTGCTGCGACCTGAACCATTGACCAAAGCTGCTTTCGCTGCTTTTGGTGATGTGATCGAAACCGGCGAACATACGCCGCTGCATATTAATCAAGGTTTCGCCCTCAGGTTCGACAATCTTGCGACCATTGACGTATTGGCAGAAGGCGGAAAAGCCAAAACCAGCCTCTTTGTTGCCAACCCCCGACCGTGTCCGATTGCGATAAACCTGATGGAGCGTCACCCCTTGGGATCGCAACTTTTCTACCCTCTCCAAGATCGCCCGTGGCTGGTGCTGGTTTGCGAGAATCCATTTGATGCAAAAACTTTCCGAACCTTTTCGGCGACAGGCCAACAAGGCGTAAACTACCACCGCAACACGTGGCACTTTCCACTTTTGGTTTTCGATCAAGAAAGTCGGTTCATCGTGGTGGATCGTGTCGGGCCGGGGAATAATTTGGAGGAAGTTAATATTACTTCTGATATCAGTTTAGATTTTGATCTTGAAGAAAATCCGTTTGCCGTATTCGACGAGTGGTCAAGCACGGCAGACGATAAAGCGTTTAAGAATCTTTAGAAACAGCCCTCAATACTTACCCACCCATCCCAATCCCGCTTCGGTGCCCGCAACAGGCTTATACTCAGCTCCAATCCAGCCTTCGTATCCAAGCCGATCAATCAGCGCAAACACATGAGCGTAATCAATCTCGCCTTGATCCGGCTCCGTGCGGCCGGGAACACCTGCACATTGAAAATGACCAATGCGCGGGAAAAAATTTGTGATGGTGTCACTCAATGCACCTTCCATTCGCTGCATATGATAAATGTCATACTGCAACTGAATGCGTGAATCCCCCGTCGCATCTATCGCGCGCACTGCATCGGCACTTGTGTTCAGAAAAAACCCTGGCATGTCGAAGTGATTGATGGGTT
The DNA here is from genome assembly GCA_043756645.1 of Hyphomicrobiales bacterium. Lineage (GTDB taxonomy): Bacteria > Pseudomonadota > Alphaproteobacteria > Rhizobiales > Aestuariivirgaceae > Aestuariivirga. The sequence goes on from JAYUQS010000220.1 coordinate 21,344, forward strand.
CCACCAGCAGCGTCAGCCCCGCCTTCGCTATTTCACGCCCGGCAAAACGTAAATTCTCAACCAGCGTTTCAAATGCCACTTCAGGCGCAACAGTCGCGGGTTTGATGCCCGCCAAGCAATTTACGAGGGGATTGCCAAGCGCTTTGGCATAGGAAATCGCCTCGCCAACGCTGTTCTGAAACGCCCCGACCTTATGCGGCAAGCAAGCAATGCCCCTTTCGCCTCCCTCCCAGTCTCCCGCTGGCATGTTGATCAATACCTGTTGTAATTGATTTTGTTCAAGAATTTCTGCCAGCTGCGCCGCCGAGTAATCATAAGGTGCTGAATACTCCACAGCAGAAAATCCGGCTTTCGCACTTGCAGCAAATCGGTCTAGGAAGGGCAACTCTGTGAACAGGAAACCCAGGTTGGCGCAAAACTTCGGCATGGGTGTCTCCACAATAACAATAAATCTTAACTCGACTTTGGTGTTTTCGCCGAAGCGCACGCAAGACTCAAGGATGGATACGTTTTGACCACGAAGCACGCTGAAGCTGACGCCATCCGCACCCGCATTCTCCACAAGCTCACATATGCCGTGGGCAAAGACCGCGTCGTGGCCAAACGACACGATTGGCTGCGTGCTACTATTTTGGCTCTGCGTGATCACATCATCGACCGCTGGATGGAATCCACCCGCAAGGCTTATGATGATCAATCCAAGCGCGTGTACTACCTTTCACTTGAATTTCTGATTGGTCGATTGTTGCGCGACGCCCTCAGCAACATGGAGATGACCGACGTTTTCCAGAAAGCACTCGCCGACCTCAACGTCGACCTCAATCTGGTTGAAGAACTCGAACCTGATGCCGCACTGGGCAATGGCGGCTTGGGCCGCCTCGCTGCCTGCTTTATGGAAAGCATGGCCACCCTCAACATTCCGGCTTACGGTTACGGTATTCGCTACAATCACGGCCTGTTCCGCCAGATCATCAAAGACGGCTGGCAAACGGAAGCGCCTGAGACCTGGCTCGAAAACGGAAACCCGTGGGAATTTGCCCGGCGTGAAGCCGCCTACAAAGTGTCTTTCGGTGGCCACGTCACAAACGAACAAAAGCCAGATGGCACGACACAACACACGTGGGTGCCAAGCGAAAGTTTGCTCGCCTCGGCATATGACACCCCTATGGTCGGCTGGAAAGCCTCTCGCGTAAACACGCTTCGCCTGTGGAGTGCGCGAGCTCTGGACCCGATCCATTTGGATGCTTTTAATAGCGGCGACTACACAGGCGCGTTGTCCAGCACCAACCGTGCGGAAATTTTAACCCGCGTTTTATACCCGGCTGATTCAACACCTGCAGGTCAAGAGCTGCGTTTGCGGCAGGAATATTTCTTCACCTCCGCATCGCTGCAAGACATTTTGCGTCGCCACTTGCAACAATATCCTGATGTGTCGAACCTGCCGGAAAAAGTGGCCATCCACCTGAACGATACACACCCAGCCATCGCTGTTGCAGAAATGATGCGATTGCTGGTGGACTTGCACCAACTGCCTTGGGCCAAAGCCTGGGACATGACCCGCGCCATCACCGGTTACACCAATCACACGCTGTTGCCGGAAGCCTTGGAAAGTTGGTCTGTTCACTTGTTTGAAGCATTGCTGCCACGCCACATGCAAATCATTTACATGATCAACGCAAAACTGATTGAAGAAGCGGCGGCCAAAGGCTTCACCAGCCAAGATTTTATTTCGGCCATTTCATTGATCGATGAAGCAGGCGGCCGCCGCGTGCGCATGGGGCAATTGGCTTTTGTAGGCTCGCACAGCATCAATGGTGTATCGGCTCTCCATACCAGCTTGATGAAGCAAAGCGTGTTCAGCAAGTTGAACCAGCTTTACCCTGACCGCATCAACAACAAGACCAATGGCGTTACTCCGCGTCGCTGGTTAAAGGGCGTGAACCCGGCACTCGCAACACTTCTGAGCGACGCCGTGGGCAAAGATATTTTTGCCGAAACCGAACATTTGAAAGATGCACTTCCCCTCGCGAAGGACAGCAATTTCCAAGACGCATTCAAACGTATCAAGCACGACAACAAGGCGGCACTCTCAAATCTTGTCAAGGCGCGGATGGATTTGGATATCGATCCGGACTCAATGTTCGATGTGCAAATCAAACGCATTCATGAATACAAACGGCAATTGCTGAATATTCTGGAGACGATTGCGCTCTATAACGATATGCGGGCACACCCTGAAAAAATCTGGGCACCGCGCGTGAAGATTTTTGCAGGCAAAGCGGCTGCCAGTTATCATATGGCGAAACTCACAATCAAACTGATCAACGATGTGGCGCAAGTTGTGAACAATGATTCAACGCTACGCGGCGCATTAAAAGTGGCCTTCATCCCTAACTACAATGTCAGCTTGGCCGAAGTGATTGTGCCTGCCGCCGATCTCTCAGAGCAAATCTCAACAGCAGGTCTCGAAGCGTCTGGCACCGGTAACATGAAACTTGCGCTAAACGGCGCCCTCACCATCGGCACCATGGATGGGGCCAATGTTGAAATGCTGGAACACATCGGCGCCGACAACATCTTCATTTTCGGACTTCTGGCTGATGAAGTAGAGGCCCGCCGCGCCAAGGGTGTTGACGGCCGACAAGTCATCGCCTCATCGCAATCACTCCAGGGTGTTGTGGATGCGTTGCTGGCTGGCACGTTCTCGCAAGGCGACAATGACCGCTATAAACCAATCGTCGACGCCTTGATGGGCAATGACTGGTTCATGGTAGGGTCTGATTTTGACGCTTATCGCGTCGCCCAAAATGACGTGTCGACGCTGTGGAGTCACAAAAAGCTTTGGACTGAAAAAACCATCATCAACAGCGTCAGCATGGGCTGGTTTTCATCAGACAGAACAATACGTGACTATGCCCGCGATATCTGGCAGCTTCCAGTGAACTGAGATCAACTCAGACGTATGGGGGAACAATACCATGGCAAAAGCGCCAACTTGGAAAACCGGTTCCGCAAGCATGGCAGCTATCGTCTTTGGCAGCCACGGCGATCCTTTTTCAATGTTAGGCCTCCATAAAGCCGGTAAACAATGGATAGTCCGCGCCTTTGTTCCCGGTGCCGACTCGGTGAACGTTCAAAGTCTCTCTGGTGAAACTTTAGGGGCGCTGGTCAAAGGCCACGAAGACGGTTTCTTTGAGGGGCCAATCGCAGCCAAATCGCAACAACCCCTCCGCTTTGTTTGCGCCAATGCCGGCGGCAACTGGACCGTAACCGACGCCTATTCCTTCGGCCCAGTTCTCGGCCCGATGGATGATTACTACATCGGCGAAGGCAATCACTTACGCCTCTACGATAAGCTCGGCGCTCATGCGATGCACCACGAAGGTGCCGATGGTGTGCACTTTGCCTTATGGGCACCAAACGCCAAGCGCGTTTCTGTCATCGGTGATTTCAACAATTGGGATGGCCGCATGCATGTGATGCGTTTGCGCCTCAACACCGGCATCTGGGAAATTTTTGTGCCGGACGCTCACATCGGCCAGACCTATAAATTCGAAATCATCGGCCAGCATGGCAATCGCTTACCGCTGAAAGCCGACCCCTTTGCGTTTCAATCAGAACTACGTCCCGCCACCGCTTCGCGCATATCCAACACAGACCTAGGCGCGTGGAACGATGGCGCTTACATCGAAAAACGCAAATCCCGCGACGCCCGCCGCACCCCCATGTCCACATATGAAGTGCATTTGGGTTCATGGAAGCGCGGCGAAGGTAACGCCTACTTGGATTACGATGCTTTGGCACGGGACTTGGTGCCCTATGTCAAATCCATGGGCTTCACGCATATTGAATGCATGCCTGTGAGCGAGCATCCATACGATCCATCCTGGGGCTATCAACCCACAGGGCTTTTCGCGCCAACCTCGCGCTTTGGTGATCCCGCAGGATTCAAGCGTTTCATCGAAGCCGCGCACTCTGCCGATATCGGTGTGATTCTGGATTGGGTTCCCGCCCACTTTCCAACCGACGAACACGGTCTCGCGCGTTTTGATGGCACGGCACTTTATGAACATGAAGATCCGCGCCAAGGCTTCCACCCCGACTGGAACACAGCGATTTTCAATTTCGGTCGCGGTGAGGTTTCAAGCTTCCTCTTGAACAACGCCCTGTTTTGGCTGGAACGTTACCATGTCGATGGTTTGCGCGTCGATGCGGTGGCCTCGATGTTGTACCTCGATTATTCCCGCAAGGCCGGCGAATGGATCCCCAACAAAGATGGTGGACGTGAAAACCTCGAAGCCATTTCTTTCCTGCAACGCATGAACCATGAAGCCTATGGCCAGCACCCCGGTGTGATGACCATTGCTGAGGAATCAACTGCATTCCCCGGCGTTTCAAAACCCACGTCAATGAATGGTTTGGGCTTCGGCTTTAAATGGAATATGGGTTTTATGCATGACACGCTGGAATATTTTAAGCGTGAACCCATCCACCGCAAGCACCACCACAATGAGCTGACCTTTGGTTTGCTCTATGCTTTCTCTGAAAATTTCGTGCTGCCTCTCAGTCACGACGAAGTGGTGCATGGCAAAGGCTCACTGCTCGCCAAAATGGCGGGCGATGATTGGCAGAAGTTCGCCAACTTGCGCGCTTATTACGCCTTCATGTGGGCTTATCCCGGCAAAAAGCTGTTGTTCATGGGCCAGGAGTTTGCCCAACGTGACGAGTGGGCGGAAAACCGCAGTTTGGATTGGCACTTGCTCGACCATCAGAGCCATCGTGGCATGCAGAATGTCGTTCGTGATCTCAATCTAGCCTACACCAACATCCCAGCCCTTCACGCCCGTGATTGCGAGCCTGAAGGCTTCGAATGGATGACTGCCGATGACTCCGAAAACTCTGTCTTCTCATGGGCGCGGCACGACGGCGAAGGCGGTCCTATTTTGGTGGTTGTCTGCAACTTCACGCCAGTACCCCGCGACAACTACCAAGTGCCATTGCCCGTTGGCGGCCATTGGAAAGAAGTGTTGAACACCGATGCTGAAACCTATTGGGGCACTGGCAAAGGTAACTTAGGCGGCATCACAGCCAATGCAGGCGCTTTTCTCGGAAAGCCTTTCTCAGCCCGTATCACGCTGCCACCCCTTGCCACCGTCTATTTTTTGAGCGAGTCTAAATAAAAACAAGAACCAGTTGGGGAGAAACAACATGGCCGGAAAAAAACACTCTGCACCTCTTGCGCGTGACGCGATGGCATATGTACTCGCAGGCGGGCGTGGCAGCCGATTGATGGAATTAACAGACCGACGCGCCAAGCCCGCAGTACCCTTTGGAGGCAAGTCTAGAATTATCGATTTTGCACTTTCAAATGCACTGAACTCCGGTATCCGTCGTATTGGAGTCGCGACCCAATACAAAGCCCACTCCCTGATCCGCCACATGCAACGCGGCTGGAACTTTTTTCGCCCCGAACGTAACGAAGGCTTTGACATTTTACCAGCCTCACAACGCGTATCAGAGGATATGTGGTATGCTGGCACTGCTGACGCCGTTTATCAAAACCTCGACATCATCGAAACCTATAAGCCCAAATACATTATCATCCTCGCGGGCGATCACATCTATAAAATGGACTATGAATTGATGCTGCAACAACACGTCGATTCAGGTGCCGATGTCACCATTGGTGCACTCGAAGTGCCGCGCAAAGAAGCCTCAGGTTTTGGCGTGTTGCATATCGACGCCAAGCGCCATGTCACCGCTTTTGTCGAAAAACCGAAAGACCCGCCACACGTGCCGGGCAATCCTGAAATCTCTTTGGCGTCCATGGGCATTTATGTTTTCGAAACCGATTTTCTAGCGGGCCTTCTCCGCCGCGATGCAGTTGACAAAAACTCGTCGCATGATTTCGGCAAAGACATCATCCCCTACATTGTTAAGAACGGAACCGCAGTTGCTCACCTCTTTTCAGATTCATGTGTGCGCTCAGAGCTGGAAACCGGTTCTTACTGGCGCGATGTGGGAACGGTGGATGCCTATTGGCAAGCCAATGTCGATCTGACTGACACCGTTCCTGAGCTTGATCTCTACGATCACGATTGGCCGATCTGGACTTACGGCGAAGTCACGCCGCCTGCAAAATTCGTACACGATCTTGAAGGTCGTCGCGGTCTCGCGGTGTCGTCACTTGTGTCTGGCGGCTGCATCGTGTCCGGTTCATCCATTCGCCGCGCCTTGTTGTTCACTGGTGTGCGCGTCAACTCGTTCTCAAGTCTGGAAGATGCCGTGGTGTTGCCCCGCGTCAACATTGGCCGCAATGCGAGTCTGAAAAAAGTGGTGATTGATTCCGACATCACAATTCCTGAAGGGCTCGTGGTGGGGGAAGATCCAATATTAGATGCCAAGCGCTTCCGCCGTTCTGAAGGTGGGGTCTGTCTCATTACCCAGCCAATGTTGGACCGCCTGACGCAATGAAAGTTCTATCAGTTGCGTCTGAAATATTCCCGCTGATCAAAACCGGCGGCTTGGCGGATGTGGCAGGCGCATTGCCTGCTGCGTTGAAGCCGAAGGGCGTGGAAATGCTGAGCCTCATGCCGGGTTATCCCGCTGTGATGGCTGCATTGGAAGATTCTCAGCCGGTGTTGCTTTATCAAAATCTCTATGGCGGCACGGCTGGACTCGTGCGTGGCAAAGCCAAGGGGCTGGATGTGGTGGTGCTGGATGCGCCTCATCTGTTCAACCGCCCTGGCAACCCTTACCTCGGCCCCGATGGCAAAGATTGGCCCGACAACGGCAAACGCTTCGCAGCCCTCTCCCGCGCGGCATCGGATATCGGTGAAGGCAAAGTCAAAGGCTTTCTGCCAGATGTGCTGCACCTCCATGACTGGCAAGCAGCACTCGCCGCCGCCAATGTGCGTTATGCAAGTGGCACCACACGCAAACCGAAAACTCTACTGACCGTCCACAACATTGCATTCCAAGGAACGTTTGGAGCGCAATTGTTCGGCGAATTGGGGTTACCACCCAATGCCTATGCAATCGACGGTGTGGAATATTATGGCGGCATCAGCTTCCTGAAAGGCGGCCTTGCCTGTGCTGATGCAATCTCAACCGTCAGCCCGACCTATGCCCATGAAATCACTACGCCGGAATTTGGCATGGGCCTTGATGGCCTATTGCGCCAACGCCGTAGCGCGTTAACGGGAATCGTCAACGGCATTGACACCAATGTTTGGAATCCGGAAACGGATAAAGACATTGCCCAAACCTACAGCGCAAAAACCTTGGACAAACGTGTCGCCAATAAGCGCGCGCTCGAAACCCGTTTGGGCCTCGATAAAGGCGATGGCATTTTACATGGTGTTGTGAGCCGCCTCACATCCCAAAAAGGCTTGGACCTTTTGGCCGAGCACGTGGATTGGCTCGTCGCGTCGGGCGCACGCCTCGCATTGGTCGGCACCGGTGAACCAAGCTTGGAAGCCGCCTTCCGCGACGCCTCAACCAAACACAAGGGCCGTGTTGGCATCAGTTTCAAATACGACGAACCCTTAAGTCACCTCGTGCAAGCAGGTGCAGACACGATGTTGGTGCCCTCACGTTTTGAACCCTGCGGCCTCACTCAACTTTATGGTTTGCGCTATGGCTGCGTGCCACTGGTTGGCCGCACCGGCGGTTTGGCCGACACTGTGATTGATGCCAATGAAGCAGCCTTAGGTCCGGGCGTTGCAACCGGCTTGCAATTCTCGCCCATCACATCAGCCAATTTGCAAGCCACACTCGAGCGTGCTGCACGACTCTTTGCCAACAAACCCGTGTGGACCAACTTGCAAAAACGCGGCATGGCGCAAGATGTATCGTGGCATCACAGTGCTGCCGCCTATGTTCAACTCTATAAATCACTACTGGCCTCATCATGATTGAAACCGTATCAACAAAACCATTCGACGGACAGAAACCCGGCACCAGCGGTCTCCGCAAAAAGGTCACGGTTTTTTCCCAGCCACATTACGCCGAGAATTTTATTCAATCGGTGTTTGACACACTGTCGGGCTTTGAAGGCAAGACCTTGGTCATCGGCGGTGATGGTCGCTACTACAATAAAGAGGTCATCGTCACAGCAATCCAAATGGCAGCCGCCAATGGCTTTGGCCGCGTGTTGGTGGGGCGTGACGGTTTGCTGTCCACACCTGCGGCCTCAAACGTCATTCGTCAATTCGGTGCCTTCGGTGGTTTGATCTTATCAGCCTCACACAATCCCGGCGGACCCGATGGCGACTTTGGCATTAAATACAACACCGGCAATGGCGGCCCTGCACCCGAAAAAATCACCGATGCGATTTATGCCAACACGCAAAAAATCACACAGTACAAAATTGAACGCGGCAACGTCGATCTCTCCAAAATTGGATCATCCAAACTCGGCAACATGACCGTGCAAGTCATCGACCCTGTCGATGACTACGCAAGGTTGATGCAAAAACTATTCGACTTTGATGCCATCTCCGCACTGTTCAAGTCCGGTTTCCGCATGAAATTCGACGGCATGGGCGCAATCACGGGCCCCTATGGCACTCACATACTCGAAGACTTGCTAGGCGCAGGCGCAGGCACCGTAATGAATGGCACACCCCTGCCGGATTTTGGTGGCCACCACCCCGATCCGAATTTGGTGCATGCCAAAGAACTGGTCGATCTCGTCATGCCAGCGGGCGGCCCGGAATTTGGCGCGGCATCGGATGGTGATGGCGACCGTAATCTGATCATCGGGCGCGGCATGTATGTCACGCCATCAGACTCCCTCGCCATCATCGCCGCAAATGCAACGTTGGCACCGGGTTACGCGTCGGGGATCGCAGGTGTAGCCCGCTCCATGCCAACAAGTTGTGCCGCTGATTTAGTGGCGAAAAAAATGGGCATCAATTCATTCGAAACGCCAACGGGCTGGAAATTCTTTGGCAACTTGCTGGATGCGGGTTTGGTAACAGTGTGTGGTGAAGAAAGCTTCGGCACAGGCTCCAATCACGTTCGCGAAAAAGACGGGTTATGGGCCGTGCTGATGTGGCTCAATATTTTGGCCAAGCGCAAACAAACGGTAAAGCAAATCGTCGAAGCCCATTGGAATGAATACGGCCGCAATTTCTACACCCGCCACGACTATGAAGAGGTGGACTCTGACAGCGCCGCCAAACTGATGAAAGCGCTGCGAGACAGCCTGCCATCACGCATGGGCAAAGACGGCATCGTGACGGCGGATGATTTCGCCTATAACGATCCCGTCGATCACTCCTCCACATCAGCCCAAGGCGTTCGCCTGATATTCGAAAACGGCAGCCGCATCATCTATCGCCTCTCTGGCACGGGAACTGCGGGTGCAACACTTCGCGTCTACATCGAGAACTACGAAGCCGACACTGCCAAACACCACGCTGACCCGCAGAATGCGTTGAAATCCATGATCACATTTGCCCGCAACGCCGCAGGCATTGAAGCGCATACGGGTCGCGCCGCGCCAACGGTGATCACCTGAGCTTTCACATCCGCAACAACAAGGCGAAAGCCGCTCCACTTGGCCTGACGTTAAGAGACGGCGGAGCCAACATCGCCGTGCATTCGGCCAGCGCATCGCATGTTGATCTCGCATTGTTCGAGGGCGACAAACAGATTTGGCATCACAAGCTCACAAAGCGCGAAGGCGAGATTCATTTCGCTTTCGTGGAAGGCATCACTGCAGGCCAGCATTATGGTCTGCGCGCCTATGGCCTATATGATCCCGCAGCAGGCAACCACTTTGATCACCACAAGCTGTTGCTTGATCCCTTCGCGAAAGCCATCACTGCACCCTTTCACTATCACCCGGAACTATCGCGTCATGGCGCTGAGTCTTCCCACCTCGTGCCAAAGGGAATTGCGACACCGGATTTCGCGCCGCTTCAACTGCGCCAGCCGCATCAACCCAAACTCATTTATGAACTGAATGTGCGCGGCTTCACCATGCGCCACCCTGATGTGCCTGAACACAAACGCGGCACCATTGCGGCATTGGCCGAACCAGCCATTATCAATCACTTCAAAGCAATTGGCGTTGACACCATCGAACTCATGCCCATTGCGGCGTGGATCGATGAACGCCATCTCGTTAATTTAGGTCTGCGCAATGCCTGGGGCTATAACCCCGTTTCCATGTTCGCAATTGATCCGCGCATTGCACCGGGCGGCTTGCAGGAGTTGCGTGACACGGTTTCAACACTGCACCAACACGGCATCAACGTGTTGCTCGACGTGGTCTTCAACCACAGTGGCGAAAGCGACATGCTGGGGCCAACACTCTCTCAACGTGGGCTGGATTGCACAGGCTATTATCGCCTCTTCCACGGCACCAATATTAACGACGCTGGCACTGGCAATACTCTGGCATTGGATCGTCCGCACACCGTGCATTGGATTATTGAAGCCATGCGTCATTGGGTTTTGAGTTGCGGCATCGACGGCTTCCGCTTCGACCTCGCCACCATCATGGGCCGCGAAGAAAACAATGGCTTCAACCGTGCAGCGCCATTATTGAAAGCCATAGAGACAGATCCCATACTCTCCACCCGCATTCTGATCGCCGAACCCTGGGACATTGGCCCCGGTGGCTATCAACTCGGAAACTTCCCCCAGAATTGGTACGAGTGGAATGACAAATTTCGTGATGATGTCAGGCGATTCTGGCGCGGTGACGCATGGTCCGCCAATGCCATGGCCACGCGCATGGCAGGTTCGGCTGATGTCTTCACTGACAAAAACCGACCATCACGCAGCATTAACTTCATTGCCGCCCACGATGGTTTCACACTGCAAGACTTGCTGCACTTCACCGAAAAAAACAATCTGGCCAACGGTGAAAACAACCGTGACGGCAAGAACCATGAGGTCACCTGCCCCGGTTCAAAGGCCATAGCACTGCTGTCCTCACTCCTGTTTGCGCGCGGCACGCCCATGTTGACTGCAGGCGATGAATTCGGCCGCACCCAAGCAGGCAACAACAACGCATATGCCCAAGACAATGAAACCACCTGGCTGGATTGGGAACACCGCAACACCAAACTCGAAAAGCAATTTGCTGAATTGGTGAAACTGCGATCATCACTCTCAGACGTTGTGAATGACACCTTCCTGACTGGAAATGCCGACGTGCAATGGCTTGCGACCACTGGCGAAAATTTGGATTGGTCGAACAAGGACAGTCATAGCATCGCAATGCTGTTGTCCTCACATCTGCGCCGCATCTGCATCTTATTCAACGGTGAGAGCAGCGCCACTGTGCTGAACATCGCCGCAAACGCCGGATATGTCTGGCGCAATTTGACCGGCAGCACGTTTGAGTCACCTGCCCACTCCGTCATGGTATTCGAAGAAGTGCTCAAAGATGAAAATTCAAAAACTTGAAACCTTTTGCAATGAATTTGTAGGCTTTGTCCGCGTCACGACTGACACCGGCGCACAAGGCTGGGGTCAGGTTTCAACTTATAATGCTGACATCACCTGCAACATTTTCCACCGCCAAGTCGCCCGCCACGCCTTAGGCACCGATGCCCTGAATTTCCCCGACACCCTGAACCTCATCGGTGAACGTGAACACAAATACCCCGGCTCCTATTTGCGCCGTGCCATGACCGGACTTGACACAGCACTTTGGGATTTGCGCGGCAAGCTTGAAGGTAAGCCAATCGTTTCACTACTCGGCGGCACACCCGGAAAACTTCGGGCTTATGCTTCATCAATGAAGCGTGACATCACGCCCGAAGACGAAGCCAAGCGTTTTCTCAAACTGCGCGACGAACAAGGCTTCACTGCCTTCAAATGGCGTGTAGGTGCGGAATGCGGACGCGACCAGGATGAATGGCCGGGCCGCACAGAACACATCGTGCCTTATGTTTCCCGCGCCTTGGGCGATGGCATAGATAAACTTGTGGACGCCAATTCATGCTACTCCCCCAAACGCGCCCTAGAAGTGGGCCGCATGCTCGAACAAAACGGCATCACACATTTTGAAGAACCCTGCCCTTATTGGGAATTTGAGCAAACCAAACAAGTAACCGACGCACTCTCAATTGATGTGACAGGCGGAGAGCAAGACTGCGAAATCCGGACTTGGAAGGACATGATCAACCAACGCGTCGTTGACGTCTATCAACCCGACATCATGTACATCGGTGGCCTCACCCGCACCTTGGAAATTGCGAAACTCGCGGAAGCAGCAGGCCTGCCCGTAACACCCCATGCCGCCAATTGGTCAATGGTCACGCTCTGCACCATGCATTTTTTGAAAGCCATTCCCAACGCCGGAAAATATTTGGAGTTTTCCATTGAAGGCGCTGACTATTACCCTTGGCAATACGGTTTGTTCCGCAATGATCCTTATGTGATCACCGACGGTCACGTTTCAATTTCCGATGAACCGGGCTGGGGGGTGGAGATTGCGTCGGATTGGTTGGAGAAGGCGCAATATCAAGTGAGTGAAATCTAGCGGAAACTCGTCGGACAAAAGGACCTCATCCGTCTTGCGCTATCAGCGCAATCCACCTTCTCCATCTTTGATGGAGAAGGGACGCGTTCGGTTTAAAAATCCCTTCTCCATCAAAGATGGAGAAGGTGGATCGCGCTTTAGCGCGAGACGGATGAGGTCCTTTTCTAAACCACAATTGACGTAGATGAAAACTTCAATCTATAAGTAACCATATAGTTTCCTATCGAGGCCGACATGCCCACAGTCGCAAAATCCTATGACTATATTATCGTGGGTGGCGGCTCGGCGGGTTGTGTTCTGGCCAATCGCCTGACAGTTGACCCGCACTGCACCGTGTTGCTGATTGAAGCAGGCGGCAATGACAACAACCTGCTTTACAAATGGCCAGCTGGCTTTGCCAAAATGACCAAGGGCATCGGCTCGTGGGGCTGGTCCACTGTGCCGCAGAAACACATGAACGACCGTGTGTTCTGGTTCACGCTACCAAAGGTCATCGGCGGCGGTTCCACCATCAACGCACAGATCTATACACGCGGCAACCGGCAGGACTTTGACCTCTGGGCGCAACTCGGCTGCACGGGCTGGAGCTATGATGATGTGCTGCCCTACTTCCGTAAAGCCGAAGACAACGACACATTCGACGACAACACCCACGGCAAAGGCGGCCTGCTTGGTGTGTCCAAACCACGTTTTCCGCTGCCCATCGCACTTGCAACTCAAAAAGCCGCCGAACAAATCGGCATTCCGTTCAACCCCGATCTTGCCAGCGGCGACCCCGCAGGCTGGGGATTTTACCAACTTACCCAACGCAATGCGAGGCGCTCTTCCACATCGCAGGAGTATCTGCGTCCTGCATTGAAGCGCCCCAATCTGACAGTCATCATGAACTGCCTGACGCAGCGCCTTGTGCTTGACGGTAAGCGCGTGACAGGGGTGGACATCATACCGGACGATGGACCCGCACAACACGTGACTGCCGCACGCGAGGTTTTGCTGTGCGCCGGAGCAGTTGGCTCACCACGCCTGTTACAGCTCTCAGGCATCGGTCCGACTGAACACCTGAACACTGCAGGCATCCCAACATTGCATCACTTGCCCGGCGTCGGCTCAAATTTGCAAGACCATGTGGACCTTTGCGTCATTGCAGAGTGCACTGGCGATCACACATTCGATAAATATAGCAAACCCCATTGGGCGGCACTCGCGGGGCTACGCTATCTCCTCACCAAATCCGGACCCGCTGCATCCTCGTTATTTGACTCCGGCGGCTTTTGGTATGTTGATGAAAATGCTGATGCACCTGACATGCAATTCCACGTCGGCATGGGGTCAGGCATTGAAACCGGTATTGCCAAGTTGAAAAACAGCGGTCTCACGATCAATTCCGCATATATGCGCCCCCGCTCTCGTGGTTCCGTGCGATTGAGAAATGACGACCTCAAACAGCCGCCTTTGATAGACCCCAACTATTGGTCTGATCCGCATGATCGTGAAATGTCACTACGGGGCTTGCGCATGGCGCGTGAGGTGCTGCAGCAGTCCGCATTAAAAGATTACGTGTTGGCCGAACGCGTACCCGGGCCTGAGTTAACATCGGACGAAGCATTAATCGACTACGGTTATGCTTCCGCCAAAACCGATCATCATCCCACGTCTACATGTGCCATGGGCGTGAAAGATGATTCTGTTGTGGATTTGGACTTGCATGTTCACGGTCTCAAAAACCTCCGCATCATCGACGCTTCCATTATGCCGCGCGTGGTCTCATCAAATACCAATGCCACCGTAATTATGATTGCAGAAAAAGCCGCAGACCTTATTCTGGCACAATGACAAAACCAAAAATGAATGGCGCCGAAAGCCTGGTCCACACACTTGTTGGCCATAATCTCAAAGTGTGTTTCGCCAACCCCGGTACCAGCGAAATGCATTTCGTAGCAGCCTTGGATCGAATCCCCGGTTTGCGTTGCATACCGGGATTGCAGGAAAACGTTGTGACCGGCATGGCTGATGGTTATGCGCGGGTATCACGTGAACCTGCTGTAACGCTGCTGCACTGCGGCCCCGGCTTGGCCAACGGCTTGGCGAATATCCACAATGCCAAGAAAGCCCGCGTACCCATGATCAATATCGTGGGCGATCAGGCAACCTATCATAAACCATTTGACCCGCCCTTGGCACAAGACACCCAAGCGCTGGCCAAGACAGTGTCCCACTTCGTAAAAACCTCACGCAAATCATTCCACGTCGGGCGTGATGCGGCATCAGTGGTGCAAGCCGCTCGCACGTCACCCGGTCAAATCGCAACACTCATATTGCCTTCTGACGCATCTTGGAATGAAGGCGGCAAGATTGCTTTGCCGCTACCGGTTCCAAAGCCTCCCAAGGTAAACCCATCTAAGGTTCGCAAGGCAGCAAAAATCCTGCGTGAAAAATCCAACGTAATGGTGCTGTTGGGTGGCGATGCTTTGCGCGCAGCACCTCAGGTTTATGCTTCAGCCATTCAAGCCAAAACCAATTGTCGTGTCGTGGCGGAATCCATCAATGGCTTTCACCAGCGTGGCGCTGGTCGGCTGCCTTTGCTCCGCGTGCCTTACCCCGCACCTCTTGCCATCGAAGCCTTGAAAGATGTTGAGCATATCATCACGGTCTGCGCCCAAGCTCCTCTCGGCTTTTTTGCTTATCCTGGAGTGCCATCGCACCACCAACCGGAAAATGCGAAAGTCATTTCACTTTGCACTGTAGATCAGAGTGCTGAGGAAGCGCTAAGTGCCCTGGCCGACGAACTTGGCGCTAAGCCAGCAACCGCACAGAGTTTTGCAAAACCAGAAATACCTAAAGGGCTGCCCTCCTCCGCAGGGATCGGCAAAATGCTCGCCGCCATCATGCCAGACCAAGCCATTGTCGCCGATGAGTCAATCAGCTTGGGTGGAGAGTTCTTCGCCAATTCTTTTGGCGCTGCACCCCATGACTGGATGATGGTCACCGGCGGTGCTATCGGCTACGGCATGCCTTGCGCCACAGGTGCTGCGGTTGCGGGCCAAGGTCGCCGCGTCATCAATGTGCAGGCCGACGGCTCCGCCATGTACACAATCCAATCTCTCTGGACGCAAGCCCGCGAAAAGCTTCCGGTGACAACCGTAATCTTGTCCAACCGCAAATATCAAATCCTGATTGGTGAATATTCAAACGTAGGTGCTAACCCCGGCCCAACCGCTATGAACATGCTGGACCTCGGCAACCCGGACTTGGATTTTGTGAAAATGGCAAACGGCATGGGTGTCGAGGGCGCAAAAGCAACGACTTTGGAACACTGCGCCGCGCTGATGTTGGAAAGTTTCAAGCGCAATGGACCGTTTTTGATTGAGTTGGAAGATTAACTGTCGTTCACGAATATAGTAGCCAATGCAGTATGCTTCGGGACAAAGTTCACTCCAACCTTTCGAACTTTCCAAAACTCCGGTTGTGATAGAGCAATGGCGACACAGTGCCCGAAACTGCTTCTTCGACGCGACCCATAAAAATCCGGTGGGTGCCCGCATCGTAAAATGAATCCAACGCACAAACGAAAGTCGCCGAAGCACCTGCCAGCAATGGCAATTTGTGTTTTCCAGTCTGCCATTGCGTATCATCAAACACATAAGCCTCGCCTGATTTTGGCCGGCCGGCAAACACCATCGCCATAGCGGCATGGCTGTCGTCCAGAGCATTCAAGCCAAAGAAGCCATTTTCGGTAATTGCATCGACGATCAAATTCTTTCGGTTGATACAGGCGAGTAACAAAGGTGGCTCAGCCGAAACCGAAGACCACGCACTTACAGTTAATCCAAACCGCCCCGCCGCACCTTGTGTTGTGACGATGGAAACCCCCATGGCAGAAGACGCCATCGCATTAACGAAATCCTGCACTGGCGCAATGATTGGGGAAAGAGTGGGGCTGTTCATTTGGTCCATGATCTGGCCTATGTAGTGCTGTACCCCAAATAGGCAAGGATGAAATGACCGTATGCTAAAAACCGCTCCACACGCAACAATCATTGGAGCTGGCATTATCGGTGTTTCAACAGCGGCTTTTCTGCAGCGCGAAGGTTACGCTGTGACAGTTGTTGACCGTGTACCTGCGGGCGAAGGCTGTTCTTTCGGCAATGCAGGCGGCATTGTCTTTGCCGAAATTCTGCCAACCATTCAACCCCGCATGCTCACCAAAATTCCAGGCTGGCTGTTGGATCCTTTGGGACCTCTGACAATCCGCTGGCGCTACCTCCCCAAAGCTTTGCCTTGGTTTTTGGCCGCCATGCGAAACACCACACCACAGCGCGTTGCAGCCATTACCAAATCCCGCGCAGACTTAGGCCTGCGCGCCGTCTCGGATTTCGAAACGCTGCTAAAGCCTGCAGGCGGCCATGATCTCATGGTCTATCGTGAAAGTTTGCGGCTTTACGACAATGAACAGCAATTCAACAACGAGAGCAAAGACCGCGCGATAAAAGCCACCTACGGCTTTCCCGTTGAAATTTATTCCGGCGATCAAGCCCGCGAAATGGAACCGGACATTGGACCCAACATTGCCCATGCCACAACTGCGGGTGGCTGGTACTTTGTCACCAACCCGGAACGCGTCGTCAAAGCACTGGCAGCGGAGATTATCAAAAACGGCGGCACATTTTTGCAAGACGAGGTAAAACACATCGATGTAAAAGAAGGTAAGGCCAGCACATTATGTCTCACCTCCGGCAAAAATCTGTCCCTCGACAAACTGATCATTTGCGCCGGTGCCTATTCCAACATCCTTGCCAAGCAAGTGGGCGACCATGTACTGCTGGAAGCCGAACGCGGTTACCACATCACCCTACCCAATGCTGGCATTAAATTAACGCGCTCACTCACCTATGCCAGAACACCTGGCGCTGCCACCCCCATGGAAATGGGTTTGCGCCTCGCTGGCACTGATGAGTTTGCAGGGCTTGACGCCGCCCCAAATTACAAACGCGCTGATGCGCTGTGGCACATTTTTAAACGCGCTCTGCCCGGCCTCAACCCACCGGATGAAACCACCACCAAATGGATGGGACGCCGCCCCGGCACCCCCGACTCACTGCCCGTGGTCGGCCCGTCAGCCTCGATCAAAAACCTATTCTACAACTTCGGGCACGGTCACATGGGCCTGACCTGGGGGCCAACGACCGGACGCTTGCTAGCTGAAATCATTGCGGGAAAACCTTCGAACATGGATTTAAGCCCATTTGCAATAAATAGGTTCAAATAACCCCCGCAAACCCCGTCATTCTGACGAAGGCCGGGATGACGGTTTAGGGGGATGTGAATAACGTGTATAAGCATGATTCATTCCGAACATCGTCGCTTTCACTTGGTAAGCCAAATAGACCATGAACACTGTCACCCCACTGCGCCCTGTTGAACCAACAGAAGACCAATCCTACCGCCAGCCGCCCCATAACCTTGAGGCTGAACAAGCGCTGTTGGGCGCCATCATGGTCAACAACGAGGCTTGTGACCGCGTCTCCACATTTTTGATGCCGGAACATTTCTTCGAACCTTTGCATGCCCGTATTTATGAGTCGGCCTCAGCCCTCATCCGCATGGGCAAGCTTGCTAACCCCGTCACGCTGAAAGCCTTCTTCGAGCAAGATGCGACGCTGAAAGAAATTGGCGGCTCGGCTTATCTTGCCCGCCTCGCCGCATCAGCGACCACCATCATCAATGCCGAAGAATATGGCCGCACCGTTTATGAATTGGCCCAGCGCCGTCAACTCATCGGTATTGGCACTGACATTGTGAATGAAGCATTTGATGGCGATGTTGAAAACAACGCCAAAGCGATGATCGAAAAAGCCGAGACCGCGCTTTATTCACTGGCCGAAGTTGATAAATATGGGAAGGGTTTCCAAAATTTCGGTCGCGCTCTCACTGACGCCATCGACATGGCCGCAGCTGCTTTTCAGCGTGATGGAAACTTATCCGGCATTTCCACTGGCCTTCGAGACCTCGACGAAAAACTGGGCGGACTTCAAGCTTCAGATTTGCTCATCCTTGCAGGTCGCCCTGCCATGGGCAAAACCGCGTTGGCCACAAACATCGCCTATAATGTCGCGAAGGCCTACAACGCAGAATATCAACCTGATGGCTCCCTCAAAGTTTTAAACGGCGGAGTAGTCGGTTTCTTTTCCCTCGAAATGTCGTCCGAGCAATTGGCGACGCGTATCATTGCCGAACAATCCGGCATTTCATCCGAACGCATCCGCCGTGGCAAAATCACTGAAGACGAATTCCAGCGCCTCGTTGAAGTAAGCCAGGATTTGCAGTCGCTACCTTTGTACATCGACGCAACCGGTGGCATGACTATTGCCCAAGTCGCCGCCCGCGCCCGCCGCATGAAACGCCAGCGCGGTTTGGGTCTCATCGTTGTCGACTACTTGCAGCTCCTCGCCGGTTCACAACGCAGAGCCGCCGAAGGCCGCGTGCAGGAAGTATCCGAAATCACAGTTGGCCTCAAAGGCCTCGCCAAAGAATTGAATGTGCCCATCATCGCATTGTCACAGCTCTCACGCCAAGTTGAAGCCCGCGATGACAAACGCCCGCAACTCTCAGACTTGCGTGAATCCGGTTCGATTGAACAAGACGCTGACGTGGTGATGTTCGTCTATCGTGAAGAATATTATCTCTCGAAAAAAGAACCGCACCCCGGCACGCCCGAATATTTGAAGTGGCAGGAAGAAGCCGCAAGAGCCCACGGTCGCGCCGAAGTCATCATCGGCAAACAACGTCACGGCCCGACTGGAATTGTGGAATTGCAATTCGAAGCGCAGCTGACAAAGTTCCAGAATTTGGCGAAAGAAGATTACAGTCCTGAAAGGTTTGAGTGATCACAGAAGTTTTCAACTTCTCACGTTTTGTTGATAGAGAAACCAAATCACGATTTCGTTCCGTACTCCCAGCATCACACTATGAGTGTGATTGTTTTATCTTCGGGAGTTACGTTACATGAAATTTAATTTTGCAATCGCAACCATTGTCGCCACCCTTTTCATCGGTCAAGCACAGGCCGCAAACATTGTGGAAACTGCGGCGTCAACCGGTAAGTTCAACACACTGCTAGCTGCTGCCAAGGCTGCGGGCCTTGTAAAGGCTCTCTCGGGCGGCGGTCCCATTACAGTATTTGCACCGACCGATGCTGCATTTGCAAAATTGCCAGAAGGTACCGTCGAAACACTTTTGAAGCCAGAAAACAAAGGCAAGCTTGCTGCGATATTGAAGTACCATGTTGTGCCAGGCCGCGTTCTCGCCAAGGACGTGCCTACCAAGGCAACTCACGTGAAAACATTAAAGCGCGGCGGTGACACCACAATTCGCGCCATCCGCTCCGGCAAGCGCGTCAACATCGACAATGCCCGCGTCATTGCTGCCGACATCAAAGCATCCAACGGCGTTATTCACGTGATTAACAAGGTGCTTTTGCCAAGCTCATAACGAGTTTCTTGATCTTATAAGCGGAGGGTTATAAGCGGTCATCATCATGACTCTTATTTCCTCCGATCTTGCTGGCGCTGTGTTGTCGATTGATGTGTCGGCCTTGCGTTGGAACTTTAAACTACTGGCAAAAAAAGCTGGCAAGGCCAGTTGCGCCGCCGCAGTGAAGGGTGATGCGTATGGCTTAGGTTTAAAGCCAGCCGTGAAAGCACTATGGGATGAAGGTTGCCGGCGTTTTTATGTGGCACGTCCTGAAGAAGGCCAAACCTTGCGTGGCTTGTTGCCACGTGCAACCATCACCGTACTGGATGGACTATACGAAGGCCACGCTTCATTTTATCGCAAACACAAACTCGTTCCGGCGCTGACAACCCTGACGCAAATCCACGACTGGGCTAAAAATGGAAAAGCAGCACCTTGCGCCCTGCACGTGGACACCGGAATCAATCGCGCCGGACTGCAACCTTCGGAATGGTTGGCTTTTACCGGCAATGACGAATTACTCCGTAAACTGAACATTCATATGCTGATGAGTCATCTCGCTTGCGGCGATGACGACAAAAGCCCGATGAACCAGCAACAGCTGGACCGCTTCACCGCAATTCGAAAATCAGTGCCGCATCTGTCCGCAAGTTTTGCCAATTCACCCGGAATTTTTTTAGGCCGCCCCTACCACTTCGATGAAGTGCGCCCGGGCGTGGGCCTGTACGGCGGCAACCCAACGCCCTATCAAAAAAATCCGATGAAAGCAGTTGTCACCTTGGAGGCCCGCGTACTCCAAATACGAAACATTCAGAAAGGTGACACTGTGGGTTATTCTGCCACATGGGCCGCCCAACGCCCAAGCCGTATCGCTGTCATTGCTGCAGGTTATGCTGATGGAGTGGCACGCAAACTGTCATCATCTCAGAATCAAAGCACGGCTCAAGTCTATCTTGGTGGACAGCGTTGCCCCATCGTGGGCCGCGTCTCGATGGATATGATGACGATTGACGTGACAGATGTACCGGACCGCAAACTAGCCAAAGCCACCCATGCCGAGCTTTTCGGCAAAAACATTTCCGTTGATGAGGCAGCAGCATGGGCGGGCACCATTTCCTATGAATTATTAACCCATCTGGGCAAGCGCTATGCCAGAGTCTATTCTGGATAAGAATCATGCAGTTCGAAATTCCCCTCATCCGGCCTTCGGCCACCTTCTCCCGCACTAAGGGCGGGAGAAGGCTGTTCAATTTTGTGCCTTCTCCCGTTTCTTCTAACGGGAGAAGGTGCCCGATAGGGCGGATGAGGGAACTTTGAACAACCCGCTCGCAAGTCTTGGTCGCATCGTCCTCTCCCTGTTTGCTGAAACGGGGCGTATCGCGCTGTTTGCGCGGGACGGCATTTTGCAAGGGTTGACGCCGCGCTATTACCTCAGCCAATTCGCGCTACAATTCTGGCGCATCGGTTATACTTCCCTGCCGGTTGTGGCGCTCACAGCATTTTTCACCGGCGGTGCTTTGGCGCTGCAAATTTATTTGGGGTCCTCGCGCTTCAATGCCGAAAGCCTGGTGGCCTCAATCGTTGCTCTCGGCATCACCCGCGAACTGGGGCCGGTATTGGCGGGCCTTATGGTCTCAGGCCGCGTAGGTGCATCCATTGCAGCGGAACTTGGCACCATGCGGGTGACTGAACAAATCGATGCGCTGGTCACCCTCTCCACCAATCCGTTCAAATATCTGGTGGGACCACGCTTGTTGGCTGCTGTGGTGTCGCTTCCTTTGCTTGTGGCCATTGGAGACACCATCGGAATTTTCGGCGGCTACATTGTTGGAACGCGTTCACTGGGCTTCAACGAATATGCCTATCTCAAAAACACCGCTGACTTTCTAACCTTCAATGACGTGATGTCCGGATTGATCAAAGCCGCAGTGTTTGGTTTCATCATCGCGTTGATGGGGTGCTACCATGGCTTTCATTCCAAAGGTGGAGCCCAAGGTGTGGGCCGCGCCACGACCAATGCCGTGGTGTCTTCAGCGATCTTGATTTTGGCCGCCAACTTCCTGCTCACATCATTGCTGTTCGGAGATTGAACGTGAGCCATATCGTATTGAAAGACGTGCGCAAGAATTTCGGCCCCAAGCAAGTTTTGAATGGGCTTGATTTGGAAGTGGGCAAAGGCCGCTCGCTCGTGGTCATTGGTGGTTCGGGAACCGGAAAATCGGTGATGCTGAAGTGCATCCTCGGAATTTTATCTCCCGCCTCAGGTGAAATCATCGTGGGTGGTGAAAGTGCTGTCGGCCTCAAAGGCTCTGCCCGCGATGAATATCTTGCCCGTTTTGGCATGTTGTTTCAGGGCTCGGCGCTTTTTGACTCGTTGAGTGTTTGGGAAAATATTGGTTTCGGATTGATCCAGGGCCGGGGCATGGCCCGCGCCAAAGCCAAAGATATCGCCATCGATAAACTGGCGCAGGTGGGGTTGACCTCCGATGTGGGGGCACTTTACCCCGCTGAATTGTCAGGCGGCATGCAAAAGCGTGTGGCCTTGGCGCGCGCCATTGCTGCAGATCCTGAAATCATTTTCTTCGACGAACCCACAACGGGCCTTGACCCGATCATGGCCGATGTCATCAACAATCTGATCGTCGATTGCGTGAAGCGCTTGGGTGCCACGACAATTTCGATCACTCACGATATGGCCTCAGCCCGCAAAATCGCCGATGACATTGCCATGATCCACAAAGGCCAGATCATCTGGCGCGGCGAAGCCAACAAGGTGAACTCCTCCGGCAACGCTTACGTCGATCAGTTCATTCATGGGCGTGCCGAGGGCCCGATTCAAATGGAAGTGATGAAGGGGTAGCTTTCGCATTTCGGGATAATCTGGTAATGTTGCCACATGACCGCACCAGAACTTGTCCGAATTGTTCACAATCCGCAAATCTTAGGCGGCAAAGCCACCATTCGCGGAACGCGGATTAGTGTCGCTTTGATCCTAGAAAAACTTGCTTGGGGATATAGCGCTCAGGATGTCATTGAGAGCTATCCTCATTTGAAGCAAGAAGACATTCAGGCTGCGCTTGCTTATGCACACGGGGCTATCGAAACCGAAATTCCTTTGGTGGCTGCAGAGTGATCAAGAATCACGGATTAAGACTGCTGGCTGACGAAAATATTGAACAAGAGTCGGTCAAACAACTTCGCAGTATTGGTCACGATGTATTTTGGTTGGTAACCGATGGGCCTGGCTTGCTTGATGACTATATTCCGTCACTAATGGAAAAAGAAAATCGCATTTTGAATACACATGATGTGGATTTTGTATCAGCGCTCAGGCTCTCCGGTCGCCTTCATAACGGTGCTGTTTTGGTGCGGGCACATTACGAAAGTCAAGAATGGATCGCTAACGCTGTGAACACAACATTGATCGGACGGGAAGACTGGAAAGGTAGGATAGCCGTCATAAAGCCGAACGGAATCCGTTACACACCCCACGAATAACAAAAGCGCCGCTCTCTCGAACGGCGCTTCCGTGTTTTTAACTGTGCTCTGGAACGCGGGAGGTGCAATGCTCCCGCAGTGCGGCTCCAGTCTTAGAGGGGCTGCCCTTTAAGGCCAGCAATCCGCGCATTTGTTCCAGTTACAGTGAAATCACTCGACATCGGACCACCTCCTTTTCAATTTGTTGACGACGACTGAACGATGCGCGATTGGTTGCGCTCTGACAAGTGAATTTTTGGACATACAATGCAAGCTGACTTCATCATCACCAATGCCCGCATCATCACCATGGACCCTGCCCAGCCTTTCGCCGAGGCGCTGGCGATTTCCAGAAATCGAATTTTGAAAGTTGGGACCATTGCTGAAGTGATGGCATTGCGACACTCCAAAACCCGTGTGCACGATAACACAGGCAACACGGTTATTCCCGGTATTATTGAGTCACATGTGCATTTGTTCATTGGTGCGGCAGAGTTGGATTTGCTGAACATCCGCTACGATGAAAGCTTCGAAGCGATTTCGGCGGCGGTGAAAAACTATCACGTTAAAAACCCGAGCTTACCGTTTATCCACGCCATCGGCGCAACCCATACTCAGTTTGGGCCAGGCATTACGATTGACCGGCATTTACTGGACCGGATTGTTGACAATGTGCCTTTTGCAATAAGCTGTTTTGATCACCACACGGTTTGGGCTAATACCAAGGCTTTGGACGTTGCAGGTATTTTGCGGGGAGCCAAACTCAACACCGGCAATGAGGTGGTGATGGGGGCAGATGGATTGGCCACCGGAGAATTGCGCGAATTCGAGGCCTTCGGACCGGTTTTAAATTTGGGCGCATCAGGTGGAAGAGAATCGGTTGGCATCGTGACAGGCCGCGACCCCATCCCGCCTGCCACTCCACATCAGCGGGCGCAGGATGAAAAAACCATTCGCAAAGGTGTGGCCTTCGCCAATTCGCTTGGCATCACTTCAATGCACAATATGGACGGCAATTGGTATCAATTGGAACTGTTGCATGCGCTTGAACAACGCGGCGAATTAAATGCCCGCGTTGAAGTGCCATTCCATTTCCGCAACACTTTTGATGTGAAGGATGTGGACGAAGCCGTTACCTACCGTGAAAAATACAATTCTGATTTTGTCCATTCAGGTCGGGTGAAACTGTTCGTTGATGGCGTAATGGAAACTTTGACGGCTTTGATGCTGGATGATTATCCGGGCTACCCCGGCAATAAAGGTGCACCGCTTTATTCGGCGGCGGAAATGAATGCAGTGGTGGCGCGAGCCGATGCACAGGGTTTGCAGATTTCAACGCATGCGATAGGTGATGGTGGCGTGCGGCGGACTTTGGATGCTTATGAATTGGCGCAGAATAAAAACGGTAAACGTGATTCCCGCCACCGCATAGAACATATCGAATTGATTGATCCGGCGGACCTGCCACGTTTGGCGGAATTAGGCGTTGTCGCCTCATTGCAACCCGTTGCCGGGGTTGGTGTTCCGGGAACGCCGCAGGAACCGATCTTGAGCCGCGTGGGTGATAAACTTCGCTATTCCTATGCGTGGCAAACCATTCGGGAAACCGGTGCTGCTGTGGCGTTTTCTTCAGATTGGCCGGTGTCGCCGCTGGATCCTTTTATCGGCATACAATCTGCCATGACCGCTATTCCGCCAAGCTCAAATTGTGTGAATCAGGCTCAAAGCCTGCTGGATGCGATTCATGGTTTCACGCTTGCAGGTGCCCATATGGAGTTCATGGAAGACCGTAAGGGCATGCTGAAAGAGGGTTACCTGGCGGATGTGGCTGTGTTGAATGCAGACATGGAAAGGCTGAAACCAAACCAAATTGCAGCGGTCAAGCCAGTGATGACGATTTGTGACGGACGTGTGGTATTTGAAATTTAATTCCTAAATACCGGAATTAGTTCTTGACAGCCCCCTAATATCCTGCCATATGGCTGGTTATGAAACAGATTGTACAACTCTTCCTTTTCACCATTCTGACAACAGCCCTGCTGCTTGTCAAAGCGGCTTTTGCACTCAACATTCCGGTCACAGAATACAAGCTGGAAAATGGTCTACGCGTGGTGGTGATTGAGGATCATCGCGCACCCGTTGTGCTGCATGCCGTTGTCTATGATGTGGGCGGGGCTGACGAAGCCACGGGTAAAACCGGACTGGCACATTTCTTTGAACACTTGATGTTCAAAGGCACCAGAAAATATCCAAATGGCAGCTTTGACAATTTGCTTGATGAAAACGGTGTGGAGCGCAATGCCTTCACCACGTTGGACATTACGGCCTACTACGAACGCACCAGCCCTGCCCTGCTGGAACTGATGATGGATCTTGAATCGGACCGCATGCAGAATTTGGTGCTGACGCCAGACGTTTTGGAACAAGAGCGCAAAGTGGTGCAGGAAGAGCGCAGGCAGCGCACCGATGGCGATCCTTATGGCGCGGCCATGGAAAAAATGAACATGACCACGTTCAAAACCCATCCTTATGGCCGCCCGATCATTGGGCTGGCTGACGATGTTGTCAAATTGACGTTAGATGACGCAATGACGTTTTATCGTGCGCACTATCTGCCGGCCAATGCGATTGTGTTGGTGGTGGGTGATGTAAAGCCGGTTGACGTGAAAAAACTGGCTGAGAAATATTATGGCCCGCTGAAAAACCAAGACGCCCCTGCCAAACTCAAACGTTCCGCCGAGCCTCAGCAAAATGCGGCGCAAAGGCTTGAGCTGGAAGATGCCCGCATCAGCGAGCCCTTGTTGTTGCGCAGCTACAATATCGGCACCAACACCAGCATCACGATAAAGCAAGCAGCAGCCATTGACGTGTTGGCATCCATCTTGGGTTCGAATTGGCAAAGCCGTTTGGTCAAGCAACTTGTGACGACAGAGCAAATTGCAAGTTCTGCAAGTGCGAATTTTGCCGGGAGCCTGGGCGACCATGTGCAGTTCCAAATCTTTGCTTCGCCTCGCAGTGGCGTTGATATGTTGGAAATTGAAAAGCGCGTGGATGCTGTGCTGCAAGACATTATCGACAAAGGTGTGACGCCAGCAGAATTGCAGGATGCAAAGAACACTGCTGAGGCTGCAAGCATATACGCACGGGATAATCCTGTTGGCTTTGGCATTGCGGTGGCCAGTGTGCTTGCCGCCGGATTTAAAGTAGAGAGAATTGATCAGGCGGATGCAGCACTCGCTGAGTTGACGGTGCAGGATATTCAAGATGCAGCGCGGCGGGTCTTGGATATGAAGCAGTCGGTAACGATGATTTTAAGGCCGAAGCAATGACGATGCGCGATCAATATAAAAGCTTCTCATTTTGTGTTGCGACAGGGACCTCATCCGTCTTGCGCTTTGCGCAATCCACCTTCTCCACTGTCGTGGTGAAGGGACTGCAAAAATGTAACCGTCTCTTCTCCACCGCAGATGGAGAAAGTGGATCGCGCCTTGGCGCGAGACGGATGAGGTTCCTTTGGCTGGCACTTACACTTCTGTTCTCACCATCTCTTGCCCACGCTTTCGAAATTCAAGACATCACCAGTCCAAAAGGTATCAATGCGTGGCTTGTCGAAGCGCATGATGTTCCCATCGTATCTCTGCAGTTCTCTTTCGAGGCAGCACGGGATTTGGAAGCGGCTGGTAAAGGAGGTTCACTTGGACTCCTCACTGCCACTCTGAAAGAAGGTGCGGGTACAGTTTCGTCGGAGGAGATCAAAACCCGTTTGGACAAGTTGTCATCAAGTTATGGTTTCTTTGCCTCTGCCGATAACACCGGGGGCTATTTGCAATCGCTCACGAAAAATCTGAATGCGACGGCAGAACTGTTAAAGGCTTCACTGGAAAATCCGCGTTTTGAGGCGCAAGCTTTGGAGCGTATCCGCGATGATGCTTTGCAAGGATTGGCGCGTGGCAAGGCCGATCAAACGACAATTGCCGATGACGCGTGGTTTGCCCAAGCTTTTCCGCAACATCTTTATGGAAAAAACAGTCTGGGTACGGAACAAAGTATCAAGTCCATCACAGCGGATGATTTGCAAAACCTGTGGAAGCGCATCGCAAACCGCCGCAACATGCACGTAACAGCGGTGGGGGACATTAACTCGGCTGATCTTTCAAAACTGCTTGATCATTTGTTTGATGGCCTACCTGACGTGGATGTGCCGGTGGGTGAAAAAGCAGTTTCTATGGCACCCGGACCAGTTGAATTGCGCATTGCTTACGACAACCCGCAAAGTGTGATTTATTTTGGCAATCCCACCATTGGCGGTGATGACCGTTCTGCTTGGGCCGCTTATTTACTGGCCGAGATTTTGGGCGGCCGCCCGAATTTTGCGCGGTTGAACCAAAGTTTGCGCGAAAAATCCGGCCTCACCTATGGCGTTGGCATGTCCCGCAATGATTGGCAATTTGGTGATGTGCAATTGGGGACATTTTCAACGGCGACTGAAACAACCGAACAAGCCTTGCAACTGTTACGCAAGGAGTTTGCTGACATGGCAAAAAACGGCCCGACGGCGGACGAATTGCGCAAAGTCAAATCCTTCATCAACGGTTCTTATCCATTGAATTTCACCGACAACAACAGCATTGCGCGTGAGCTGCTAAACAAAAAGCAGCGCGGTAATACGACCGCCTATTTTGCGCAAAGGGCTGATTTGGTGAATGCCGTTACACTGGAAGATGTGAAGGCTGTTGCGGCAGACCTGTTACAACCGGAGAAGCAGATTATTGTGGTGGTAGGGCGGGAGAAGTAAAGAAGGGACCTCACCCTCCCGCCGCTATGCGTCGGGCCCCTCCCTCTCCAACTTTGTTGGAGAGGGGACTACACTTGTTAATTCCAATTGGTCCCTTCTCCATTGAAAATGGAGAAGGTGGATCGCGCGAAAGCGCGAGACGGATGAGGCCCCTCAGCTCAATCCTCGTCGCTGTCCCGATCAGGACTGATCTTCAATGCATCCACACACAGCTTGGTCTTGAATGGACCAATGGTGCGGGCGCGGTAGAGGAAGTCGAGTTGTGAAATGCGTCGTGCTTCGCCGCGCAATTCAATCGGGCCAATGCGGCCACCTGCGGGGATGACTTGGCGGATTTGATAATTGTCGCGGCCACCATTACCATAACGCACCGTCATTTCAGCCATTTCAATATCGTAGTTGGCCGAGCGCAAGCGAAGTGCGCGGTAACGTTCCTGCGTATTGACGGCAACCGAGTCGCGATCCCCCAACAGGCCTACGCTTTTGCAAGTGAGCTCAACCCATTCAGCCGGGCGTGGTGCGGGCGGCTCAGCGCGGCGGGCGTCTGCCAACAGAACCAAAGTCACTGGGCCTTTTGGAATATAGGCAATCTCAACTGACTTGATAGGGCGCACCTCTTCCAGTTCAAACAGTGCTGTGCGTTCGCCTTCTTTCAAGGTTTGGCGCACCCGGACATTTTCAACGTCGCCGTCGGTGTAAATCACCTTCAGTGAACGCACTTCAGCCGAACCCTCTTCTGCCAAAACCCGCATCGAGCGAATACGGCGCTCTTCCTGTTTGATTTGAACAACATCGCGTTCAAGGGAATAAGGCTCAGGTTCAAAGGTCACTGACCCTACTGGCCGCATGCGCTCTTGCGCCTGGGTGGTTGTTGATAGTCCCGTGATCGCCACAAGTGACGACAACGCTACGGCTGTGAGTATTTGGAATCGCATGAATGTTCCTCCGGTCATGATTGCGAATGCTAACCCGCAAATTGCCAGCCGTCAAAGGCGGGATTGAGGCAAAGTTTAGCGTGGTCCCTCATCCGCCCTGTCGGGCACCTTCTCCCGCGCGAAGGGCGGGAGAAGGCAATTGCAATCAGCCTTCTCCCGTTACTTCCAACGGGAGAAGGTCCCGAAGGGGGATGAGGGACAACAAACTCAATGCAATATCTGCTCCAAAAACTTCTTCGTCCTTGGCGACTGCGGGTTGTTGAAAAACGCTTCCGGTTCGTTCTGTTCGACAATCTGCCCTTGATCCATAAAGATCACCCGGTTCGCCACCTGCCGTGCGAAAGCCATTTCGTGGGTGACGCAGAGCATGGTCATTCCGCCTTCGGCCAAGTCCACCATCACGTCCAAGACTTCCTTGATCATTTCAGGGTCAAGCGCTGAAGTCGGTTCATCGAACAGCATGACTTTGGGATTCATGCACAGGGCGCGGGCGATGGCAACGCGTTGTTGTTGGCCACCCGAAAGTTGACCCGGATATTTGAGGGCTTGTTCCGGAATTTTCACGCGGGTGAGAAACTTCATCGCGGCTTCTTCGGCTTGTGCTTTCGGTTGCTTCCTCACCCACATGGGTGCCAACGTGCAGTTTTCGAGAACCGTCAGATGCGGAAACAGATTGAAGTGTTGAAACACCATGCCCACTTCGCGGCGCACGTCGTCAATGTTTTTGACATTTGCGGTGAGTGGAATACCATCGACATGGATGTCGCCCTGTTGATGTTCTTCCAAGCGGTTGATGCAACGGATCAAGGTTGACTTGCCCGAACCTGAGGGACCGCAAATAACGATGCGTTCACCTTTTTTGACGTCAAGGTTGATGTCTCTGAGCACATGGAACTGGCCGTACCATTTGTTGACGCTCCTCATGGTGATGGCGGAATCAGACATGACTACCTCTTGTGACCGGTGTTGAGCCTGCGCTCGATATATTGTGAATAACGCGACATGGCGAAACAGAAAGCCCAGTAGATGAGTGCCAGTGCAAAGTAACCGGTGTTGCCGGTTTGGGCGCTTGCCCAATTCGCATCGTTGAAGCCGGATTGAACCATGTTGAACAAGTCGAAAATGCCAATGATCGACACCAAGCTTGTGTCTTTAAACAGACTGATGAAACTGTTGACGATGCCGGGGATGACAATTTTCAACGCTTGCGGCATAACCACCAACAACATGGTGCGCCAATAAGACAGTCCCACCGCCATTGATGCCTCGTATTGGCCCTTGGGGATCGCCTGCAAACCACCGCGAACTGTCTCAGCCATATAAGCAGCTGAAAACAGCGCCACACCAATGAGCGCTTTCAGAAGTTTATCGGGGTTGATGCCGGGCGGCATGAACAGCGGGAACATCACCGACGCCATGAACAACACCGTGATCAACGGCACCCCGCGCACCACTTCGATGAAGACAGTGCAAAGCGTTCTGACAACAGGCATTTCAGACCGGCGACCAAGTGCCAGAAAAATACCGATCGGTACCGATGCGACGATGCCGGTGACGGCGACGATGAGTGTCACAAGCAGGCCGCCCCATTGTTCGGTATCCACCTGCACCAAGCCAAACCGCCCGCCCGTGAGCAACACATAAGAAATGATCGGATAGATGACAAAGAAAAACAGCGCGTTCCAACCCTTGTAGGGAATACGCGGAACAAGAAGCCCCAGCATGGACAACCCGCCAAGCAGAAACACAACATTGGCACGCCAGCGTTCTTCAATCGGGTAGAAGCCGTAGACCCATTGCAGCGCTTTGGCTTTGACGAAAGGCCAGCACGCCCCGGCTCCTTCGACGTTGCAGGGCTCGCGGTTGTCAGCAATCCACACGGCATCAACCACAGCCCATTGCAGAATATTCCAAAACGCCCAGAGTAACATGGCGCCGATCAAAACCGTGCCCAAGGCGCTGATGTGTGTCGGCGCGAAACGCTCACGCATCTTTGCCCAGAATCCAGCCGTGCTGGCGGGTGCTGGCAGCAGCGGTGCGTCAACAGTTCTGACGTAATTGAGGGCCATGGCTTAACGCTCCACCAGTTTCATGCGGGAGTTAAACCAATTCATGAAGGCGGCTGTGAGCAGGCTGAGCGCCAAGTAAACCACCATCAAAATAAACACCACTTCAATGGCCTTGCCCGACTGGTTGTTCACCGTGCCGCCCGCATACATGAAGTCCGGGAAACCAATGGCGATTGCCAATGATGAGTTTTTGGTCAGGTTCAAATATTGGCTGGCGAGCGGTGGAATGATCACCCGCATGGCCTGCGGAATGACGACGAGGCGAAGCGCATTGCTGCGGCTAAGGCCCAATGCGGAAGACGCTTCGGTTTGGCCATGGCTAACAGCGAGAATACCGCCACGCACCGTTTCAGCAATAAAGGTCGCGGTGTAGACAGTGAGTGCAATCAGCAGCGCCATCAACTCTGGCACAATGGTCATGCCGCCTGCGAAGTTGAAGCCTTTGAGAGCAGGGTAATCGAAGTTCAACGGCCAGCCTGCAAGCAACAGTCCCACAAACGGCGACAGAACAATTATGGGAATGGAGATCAACCAGATCGGCGTGATCTTGCCTGTCTCGTCTTGTATCTTGCGGGCGCGGCGGCGGAACAGCCATGTGCCCACCAAAGCCAACGCCAAAGCGGCGAGTGCCAGCGAAGCTCCCGGACCAAAATTCGGATGTGGCATGATGATGCCGCGATTGCTGATGAACACCGAGTCCCAGATGTTCAACGCAGCTTTAGGACCGGGCAACGGTTTCAGCACCAGCGCGTACCACATGAAAATCTGCAACAGCAGCGGCACATTGCGGATGATCTCAATGTAAAGTGTTGCCGCCCCTGCCACCACGCGGTTTTTGGAGAGCCGCATTATGCCGACAATGAAGCCAATGATGGTTGCGAAAAAAATGCCAAGCACCGCCACCAACACCGTGTTCAGCAATCCCACAGTAAGGGCACGACCATAGGTGGAGGAGGAAGAATAATCGAGCAACGACGAACTCAAATCGAATCCCGAAGCTTGCGTCAAAAAATCAAAACCGAAGTTTTGATTGAGCTTCTTCAGGTTGGCTTGGGTATTGCCAATAATTTCGTACAGCCCCCAGGCAATCAGTGCCACCACAATCACTTGTGAGACAATGCCGCGTAACGTCGGACTATAAAACCACGCCATGCCGCCAGCCGATGCGGGTGCGGACGAAAGGCGTTTGTCGGGGGTGTCTGTCATGCTGTGCGTGTGAGCTCCCCACCCCTGCCCCTCCCCGCAAGCGGGTAGGGGTGCCTCCTATGAACCACCCCTCCCCATCTTTGGGGAGGGCTTAAACTCAAATTCACCCCTCCCCAATCTTTGGGGAGGGGCCGGGGGTGGGGACCTTTTGCGTGCTTAGCGAATCGGCGGTGCGTATTGCAGGCCGCCGGCGTTCCACAAGGCGTTCTTGCCACGGGCGATTTTCAACTGCGCGAGATTGCGGTCAAAAATTTCCGCGTAATTGCCCACTTGCTTGACGATGTTGTAAGCCCAATCCGGACCAAGGCCCAAGCCCTTGCCGAAGTCATTGTCAGCTTCAACGCCATCAGCGCCTTTGACTTTCACGGAAAGCAAACGCTGAATTTCAGGATTGGCTGAGGTCTTCATTTCATCAACGTTGGCCGATGTGACACCCAGTTCTTCAGCGTTTAATGTGGCGTAGTATGTCCACTTGACAACGTTGAACCAACCAGCATCACCTTGACGAACGACGGGACCCAATGGCTCCTTCGAAATGATTTCAGGCAATACCATGTGGTCAGCAGCGTTCGGGAATTTCAAGATTTCAGCATAGAGGCCCGATTGGTCTGTTGTGAACACGTCACAACGGCCTTCTTGGTAAGCCTTCAACACTTCTTCGTTCTTTTCGAATGCTACGATCTTGTATTCCATCTTGTTGGATTTGAAATAGTCGGCGAGGTTCAACTCGGTTGTGGTGCCGGTTTGCGTGCAAACCGATGCGCCGTTGAGTTCAAGTGCTGATTTCACGCCAAGCTTGACGGGAACCATAAAGCCTTGACCATCATAATAGGTCACACCTGCGAATGAGAGGCCGAGGCCCGTATCGCGGCTCATGGTCCAGGTTGAGTTACGTGACAAAACGTCGATTGCGCCAGATTGCAGAGCGGTAAAACGCTCCTTGGCCGACAGTGGCGAATACTTCACCTTGGTGGCATCGCCCAAAACGGCAGCAGCAACAGCCTTGCAGAAGTCGACATCAAGGCCGGTCCAGTTATTGGCCGAGTCGGGGTTCGAAAAGCCGATCAAGCCCTGGCTGACACCGCATTGTACAAAGCCCTTGGCTTTCACATCATCCAAAGTGGCGGCACTTGCGGCAACGGCTGAAAGGCCGAAAAGCGAGGCGGCGGCAAATAATTTGATTTTGTTCATTGTTATACTCCCTGTCGCGCGAGAGCCCCCCGCGCAAGATCATACTGACTAAACTGTCAGATCGCCATAGACAAGCCGCAAATCAACCATGCGTCAAGCAGGGATGTATCGAATGTTCTGTGACTTTAGGGTAACTTGGTCCAAAAGGGTTGGTGTGATTTCATACCTCGTATCGCAATCATAAAACCGAAGGCCATGAACGCATTATGTCTCGCGCAGAACGACTGCTGAACCTTATTGAAGAGTTTAGAAGCCATTGTCGCCCAAGAAGGCCTTGATGCGCAGGTGTTGCTTGATCCACTTGAAGAACAGTT
>JAYUQS010000221.1:0-20898 GCA_043756645.1 Hyphomicrobiales bacterium
TCAAAAGTGTCCTGTCATTACCTGATCGATATCGACGGCAGCATTGTGCAAATGGTTGGTGAGGACCGACGGGCTTGGCATGCTGGTGTTTCCAGTTGGAAACGTGTTGTGGATATCAACTCAGCGTCAATTGGAATTGAGATTCAGAATTTGGGCCATAGTGCCGGATTGCCGGGGTTTCCAGCAGTACAAATGCAAGCTGCGGCGGCGTTGTGCCTCGACATTATGGTGCGATATGATTTTGAGTCGCAGCAGGTGGTGGCGCATTCGGATATAGCGCCCGGACGCAAAGCTGATCCCGGTGAGGTTTTTGATTGGGATTATCTCGCAGGACGAGGTGTGGGGCAGATTGTGCGGGCTGGAACTTCCATCTGCGGTTCAACTTTGGCTTTCCAGGAAATGCTGCAATCATTGGGTTACGGCATCGAAGCGACCGGGGTGTTTGATCAACGCACACGCATTGTTACTGAAGCCGTGCAACGTCGCTATCGCCGCTCAAGGGTGGATGGTGTGTTAGATGCGGAGAGCTTTGATATTGTGAGGCGATTACTCAAGACGTCGGGTTTGTCCGTGATGGATGTCAGTTGAGTTACTTGGCTGTGCAAAGTTTAATCAGCCCGTTCAAGTCTGCTCCCTCCAAAGGGTATGTCACTTTGTGCTTGTTCTGAGTCAAAGTGAAGCGTTCAGCACTTTGGAGTTCTTCAAAAATCTTTTCCTGTGGCAGTAGTTTCGCCTCAATGGTTTTCGAATTTTCATCTTCTGAAGGTGTCGCTGTCAAGTTGTAGTCTGCAGCATTGATGCTGAGCGAAATAGTTTGCGGAGCTTTGGTAGCTGCATACAGTGGTGCAAAAACACTTATTTCGCCTGAGTTAATTTTGCACCAGAAGCTCACGCCAATGTCGGTGGTGCTTGGAACGCCAAAAAGCAAGTATGCATCGACTTCGGCAGCGTCAAGCTGCCATTGGCGTTCTTGCGCTGCTGCTGGCTGCATCAGAGTTGCAAGTAATATACCTGCCTTAACAATTCGATTGTTCATTTCAGGTTCCCGGATCGGGTGGGGGATACACGCTGTCGGAATGATTTTCCAGAGTGGTCTTAAAGCTTCTGCTGTTCCAAAAACTCAGTGAGCATTTTCAAGTTTCGCGTGTTGGATTTGAAAAACAAGTCAAACACGTCTCCCAACACCGGAACAGAGCCCAAGCCAAAATCTACGCCGGCGTTTGCAGCCATGCGCAGCAAAAGGGCGTTGGGCACACCCATTTTGCGGGCGAGGTTTAAGGTGTAAAAAGAAATCAACAGGTTCACGCCGTCTCCCGCACCGGGAATGAGTCCGAGTACCGAATCCAAACCAAAACGCCAGCGCGTGAAAGGAACGCCCCAAGCCGTGTCCATCAGTTTGGCGAGGCGGGTGATGCGTTTTAACGTTTTTAGACGTTCAATTTCGGTCATGGCAGGCCTTTATCATACAGCGGCGGAAATGGCCCTGATTTCTCATATTTCAAGGTCTTGTTGACGTCTTCCTCACAAATGCCTAACCCCCGACCGTCAGTTGGCTGGGTGACCGCTGCCGCTATGGCCGAAAGGCTGCGGTGGAGGAAAGTCCGGGCTCCACGGAAAAACGGTGCCGGATAACGTCCGGCGGGGGCGACCCCAGGGAAAGTGCCACAGAGAACGAACCGCCTTCCTTCGCCTTCGGGCATCGGCTGGTAAGGGTGAAAAGGTGCGGTAAGAGCGCACCGCGCGGCCGGCAACGGAAGCGGCATGGCAAACCCCACCGGGAGCAAGACCGAATAGGGGTGGTGCGATTTTCACAAGAAAATCAGGCTTTTCCGGCCCTGCCGCCCGGGTTGGTTGCGCGAAGCACTTGGTAACAAGTGTTCCAGATGAATGGTCATCATTTCAAGTTTCGGCTTGGATTACAAAACCCGGCTTACAGGCCAACTGGCACTCTCTTTTTTAGGTTGAAATGAGTCGGATTGACTCACATCGGAAACTATTTGTTAACGCAAGGCAGCGCATTGTCGGGGTTGGGTTAACCTTCTGTTCATTCTGATTATTTGTGATGCCGCAAGACTTTGACATGCCACATACCGCTGGAGCGGGTCATGTGCCGGTTCTGCTGAAAAGCGTACTGGCTGCATTGCAGCCTGTTGACGGCGAGTTGCATGCGGACTTAACCTTTGGCGCTGGTGGATATACTGCGGCTATTTTGCAAGCTGCCGATTGCAAAGTCGTCGGCTTTGATCGGGATCCTGATGCCATTCGCGAGGGCCAAACGCTGGTCTTGCATTTTGGTGACCGGTTGCGGCTGGTGGAAGCTGCATTTGGAGACTTTGCTGAAGCAGTGGATTTGGTCGATGGTGTGGTGTTGGACATTGGCGTGTCTTCAATGCAATTGGACCAAGCCGAACGCGGGTTTTCATTTATGAGAGATGGTCCGTTGGATATGCGTATGGCGCAATCCGGAAAATCCGCCGCTGATGTTGTTGCGCATTATAGTGCTGAAAAACTTGCTGATATTATTTACGTGTTTGGCGAAGAACAAAAATCACGCGCGATTGGCCGGGCGATTGTCAAAGCGCGGACTGAAGCACCGATTGAAACAACGCGGCAACTGGTTGCAGCAATTGAACGCGCCACTGGTCCGCACCGGCCGCATTTGCGCACCCATCCGGCGACGAAAACGTTTCAAGCTTTGCGAATCTATGTGAATGATGAGTTGGGGCAATTGGTTGATGCGCTCATTTCAGCGGAGCGCGTTTTGAAGCCCGGTGGGCGACTTGTTGTTGTCACTTTTCACTCGCTGGAAGACCGCATCGTAAAACAGTTTTTTGCTGAGCGCAGTGGAAATCTACCATCGACATCCCGGCATTCGCCGGGGCCAGCAACTCTGCTGTCTCCCAGTTTCAAAATGATTCACAAAGGTCATGTTGGACCCGATGAAGACGAGTTGGAGCGCAATCCACGGTCACGTTCGGCCAAGCTGAGGGCAGCCGTTCGGACCGATGCACAGGGTTGGGGCACGTCTGGTGAATTCTATAAATCTGTTGCAAGAATGAGGGCGCATTGATGTTGAAATACGCAAATTTCGCACTGGTTCTCGTGACTCTTGGGACTGCCAGTACGTTGTATAATCTGGAGCACACCACGCGTTCAAATGAGCGCGTCATCATGCGTGCGAAAGCTGAGATGGTTGATAATTCCGAGGCGATCAAATTGCTAAAAGCCGAGTGGAGCAGCTTAACGCGGCCTGAACGTATTCAACAACTTGCCGAACAGCACTTAGGCATGAAACGATTGGAGCCAGACCAAATCGTCACGGAAGCCGAATTGCCACAACGTTTGCAAGAACTTGCCAAAACTGAGGTGCCTTCAACAAAAGGCACCATCGACGATATATTGAAGAAGATGCAATGAGCATGACCGAGTTCAACGTTACAGATCGCAACAAAGGTTTAGCGGGCCAGAACCGCATTCGCTTGCTGGGTTTGGTCTATGTCCTGTTCTTTTGCATGATCGGCGCACAGCTCATCCGGCTTACAGTTCTTGAACCCGAAGAAGGTGAGGCTAAACGTATTGCCCGGGAGGCAGACCGCGTGCCGCGCCCTGACATTGTTGATCGCAATGGCGTGGTGTTGGCGACAGATGTTTCAGTGGCCTCGTTGTTTGCTGATCCACGTAAAATTCTGGATATCGAAGAAGCAGTTGAATTGATTTCATCTACGATGCCGGATGTGGATGCGGGGGATCTTCGCAAAAAACTCACCGCACCGGGACGTGCGTTTGTGTGGATTAAGCGGCAGGTAAGTCCGGAAGAACGTGATGCGGTTTACAATCTGGGCATTCCAGGTGTGGCCTACATCAACGAACGTAAACGGGTTTATCCGCAGGGGCGATTAACGGCACATACTGTTGGCTATGTTGATGTTGATACCAAAGGTATCGCCGGGATCGAAAAATATCTTGATAATGCAGGTGCCATTTACACCGCTTCGCTTGCCGAACCCGGAAAGCCAATTTCAGCGCCGGCGCAATTGGCGATGGATATTCGGGTGCAGCATGCGCTGGTTGATGAGCTGCAAAAATCGATTGTGAAATTCAAAGCTGCCGCCGGGGGTGGCATTGTGATGGATATTGAAACGGGCGAGATTGTAGCGCTCGCTTCACTGCCAGATTTTAACCCGAATGCTGAATCAAAATCGATCAGCAAAAATCAACAAAACCGCATGTTGTCTGGCGTCTATGAGTTAGGATCGGTGATTAAGGCCGTGACTTTTGCGATGGCGTTTGACTATGGCGTCATGAACATGAATTCAAAATTTGATGCGCGCTATCCTTTGGTGATTGGCAGTGCACGTATCAACGACTTCCATGCGCAACGCCGGGTCCTTACTGTCCCGGAAGTCTTCACCAACTCTTCAAACATTGGCACAGCTAAAATGGCGTTGGCCGTTGGCATTGAGGGTCACCAAGAATTTTTAGGCCGTGTCGGCTTGCTCGATCGGCTGCTGACGGAAGTGCCTGAAACAGCAAAGCCTTTGTTGCCGAAAAAATGGGGCAAGCTTGTCTCAGCAACGGCGGCTTTTGGCCATGGTTTTGCCGTGCAACCTTTGCAAGGTTTGTCAGTTGTATCCGGCATTTTGAACGACGGAAAAATGTTGCAACCAACGTTCATGCGCCGGTCGAAAGAAGAAGCAGATGTTTTGTCGAAGCAAATTGTGAAAAAAAGTGTGTCACAAAACTTGCGCAATCTTTTTCGATTGAATGCGACGGATGGTTCGGCTGGCAAAGCTGATGTTGCGGGATATCGCGTCGGCGGCAAAACCGGTACTGCGGAAAAAGTGGTGCTTGGGCGTTATTCAAAAAATCACCGACTCGCTTCGTTCATCGGCGCATTTCCAATGGATCAGCCGCGATATGCGATTCTTGTGATGTTGGACGAACCCAAGCCTTTGCCGGAAACTTACGGTTTTGCCACCTCAGGCTGGAATGCTGTTCCTACGGCTGGCAGTATCATTGCGCGAATTGCGCCTTTGTTAGGTGTCGCGCCGATGTTGACCGACGCAGATCGTGCCAAGCTTGAAAAGCAGCGCAAGGCGAAAAAGGTCTGACGTGATGCAAAGCTTAGGGCGACTTGTACTTGAGGATGGGACGCTGCCAACGGACGCCGCAGGTTTGCATATTACGGGCATCACGGCTGATAGCAGGCAGGTGCAGCCCGGGTTTTTGTTTGCAGCTTTACCCGGCGCGAAGGCAGATGGAGTGCAGTTTCTCATTGAAGCCAGAGCAAAGGGTGCCATTGCGGCAATCGTCTCTTCATCAACCGAAGCTGTGCCTGAGCTTACTTTTGTGCGATGTGATAATCCACGCCGATTGTTAGCGCTTGCCGCTTCACGATTTTACGGCGCGCAGCCTGATACAATTGTTGCAGTAACGGGCACAAACGGAAAAACCTCGGTTTCTGTTTTTGTGCGACAGATTTGGGCGGAGATGGGTTTTCGTGCGGCGAGTATGGGCACGATTGGAATTGTTGGGCCTGATGGATCGTCTGATCTCACGCACACCACGCCGGATCCAGTACATTTGCACAAAGCCGTCGCGGAGCTTGCGGAAAATCATGTGCAGCATTTGGCGGTGGAGGCTTCAAGCCATGGCTTGGTGCAGAACCGATTGGATGGATTGCGGATTGCTGCAGGCGCATTCACAAATCTGACCCGCGATCACTTGGATTATCATAAGACGCTTGAAGACTATCTCGATGCGAAGATGATCTTGTTTGAAGACTTGTTGGCGCCGGGTTCAGCCGCAGTCATTAATGCCGATATGCCAGATGCAGATCAGATTATTAAACGCTGTGTTTCTGCTGGCCTTCAGCCATTCACTGTCGGTGAAAAAGGCGAACAGATTCGAATTCTCTCCAGCGTTCAAACGGAATCGGGGCAACTTCTCACGTTGGAGATGGTCGATGGTGTGCATCAAGTGCCATTGCCTTTGGTTGGAGATTTTCAAGCCTCCAACGCTGTTGTCGCCGCTGGCTTAGTGCTCGCCACGGGTGGCGATGCTTCGCTTGTGCGTCATGCTTTGGCGTCACTGAAAGGTGCCACGGGGCGGTTGGAATTAGTTGGAAAACATGAAAATGGTGCAAGGGTTTATGTTGATTATGCGCATACGCCGGATGCTGTTGAAACGGCGTTGAAAGCTTTGAGACCCTCTGTTTCTGGAAAACTGCATGTGGTGTTTGGTTGTGGTGGGGACCGCGACAAGGGCAAACGTCCGCTGATGGCGCGAGCTGCCGCGACATTCGCTGACCGTGTTTATGTGACTGATGATAATCCGCGTACGGAAGATGCAGCAATCATACGGTGTGAAGTTATGGCGGGAGCGCCTGCAGCAACTGAAATTGCCGACCGTGCTGCAGCAATAGCAACTGCAGTTGGTGGTTTGCAAAGTGGGGACGCTTTACTGGTTGCAGGCAAGGGCCATGAACTTGGCCAAATTATAGGCCATGAAACGCGGCCCTTTAGTGATCATGATGCTGTTGCAGCGGCATTGAGTGGAAAGATTTATGATGCAAAGTGAGTTGTGGACATTGGCGGCATTGATTGCAGCCACCAAAGGCGAAGTTCGCGGCAATGTTTCTGGACCATTTGGCGGCATTTCAATCGACTCACGCAGTGTCGTGGCAGGAGATGTATTTGTTGCCATCAAAGGCGACACAATGGATGGTCATGATTTCGTTGTTGCTGCCATAGCAAAGGGTGCAGGAATTGCTCTCGTCTCAAAAATAAACACTGAATGGCCACAAAATCTGCCACTGCTGGTGGTCCAAGATGATCCACTGTCGGCACTTGAAAGACTGGGAAAAGCAGCACGGGCAAGAAGTGATGCGAGGATCATCGCTGTAACCGGCAGTGTGGGTAAAACCAGCACGAAAGAAATGCTGCGTGTGGCACTTTCAGCTTCAGCGGAGACGCATGCTTCGGCCGCATCATTCAACAATCATTGGGGCGTGCCGCTTACACTTTCGCGCTTGCCCACAACGGCCGGGTTTGGTGTGTTTGAAATTGGTATGAATCACGCCGGTGAGATCACGCCACTGGTTGGCATGGTACGTCCGCATATTGCAATTGTGACGACAGTTGCCGCAAGCCACCTCGGTCATTTCAATTCTTTGGATGAAATTGCCGAAGCGAAAGCAGAAATTTTTTCGGGTGTGGTGCCGGGTGGCCACGCTATTATCAATCGTGATTCAGAATATTTTGACTATCTCAGTGAAGTTGCACAGAGGCGCGGAATAACTTCGATCATCGGATTTGGTCGTCATCCGGATGCTGAAGTGAGACTGGAAGGTTTAGCGTTGCGGCCTGATTGCTGTTGCATTACTGCAATGATTCTTGGTGAGAGAGTCACCTATAAGCTTGGCATGCCGGGCGAACATATGGCTGTGAATAGTTTGGCCGTTTTGGCGGCAGCAAAACTAACGGGTGCGGATTTGGCACGTGCGGCGCTGGCCTTGTCTGATGCGAAACCCGCAAAGGGCAGGGGTGGACAAATAAAACTGTTGCTGCCTGACGGTGATGTACTGCTTCTCGACGAGAGTTATAATGCCAACCCCGCGTCGGTTTCTGCTGCGCTGGCTTTGCTTGCAACGTTAAAGCCTGGCAAAAATGGCAGGCGCATCGCGGTGCTCGGTGACATGCTTGAGCTTGGTGCTTTTGGCGAAGACTTGCATCGTGCGTTAGCGCATGAGATTGAGCGCAACAGAATCGACAAAGTGCATTCCGCCGGGCCTCTAATGAAGCATTTATGGAACGCCGTGACACCATCGCAACGTGGATTGCACGCCGAAAAATCATCGGACATCGTGGAAGGTTTAATGGCTGATCTGCGTGGTGGTGATTGTGTTATGATCAAAGGATCATTGGGAAGTAAAATGGGCCCGATTGTTGAGGCCTTAAAAGCCAAATGGCCGCAAAGCCAAAAGGAAGAAATTTGAAATGTTATATTACTTGCTGACAACGCTTGCTGACGATGTTTCCGCCTTCAACGTCTTTCGTTATTTGACGACCCGGATGGGCGGTGCGGTATTAACAGCATTGGTGTTTTCATTCGTTTTTGGCCCGCGCTTTATTGCATTGCTGAAAGTGAAACAAGGGCGCGGACAGCCCATTCGTGCTGATGGACCACAGCGCCATATTGTTGAAAAGCAAGGCACGCCCACCATGGGGGGATTGATGATCTTGTTCAGCGTGTTCATTTCAACCTTATTGTGGGCTGATTTGAACAATCTCTATGTCTGGGCAGTGTTGTTTGTCACTATGGGCTTTGGGGCTATTGGTTTCTACGATGATTACTTAAAGGTGACGCGGGCTTCGGTGAAAGGCTTTTCCTCAAAGCTCCGCTTGATTTCAGAATTTTTTATTGCGGGTATCGCAATCTTCATTTTCATGTGGATTGGTGATAAACCACTTTCGAGTTCGTTGGCCGTACCGTTTTTCAAAGACCTGTTGATTTACTTCGGCCCGTTCTTTTTAATCGTCGGCATGCTGGTCATTGTGGGTGCTGGCAATGCTGTCAACATTACAGACGGCTTAGATGGTTTGGCCATCGTGCCGGTGATGATTGCAGCTGGCAGTTACGCGCTGATTGCTTATCTCGTCGGCAACTTTGTGTTTTCGGAATATTTGCAATTGCACTTCGTGAAGGGTACCGGAGAACTTGCCGTGTTCTGCGCGGCGTTAATTGGGGCTGGCCTTGGCTTCCTGTGGTTCAATGCGCCACCTGCGATGATATTCATGGGTGACACTGGTTCACTAGCATTGGGTGGCGCTTTGGGCGCAATTGCTGTTGCTGTGAAGCATGAAATTGTATTGGCAATCATTGGTGGATTATTTGTGCTCGAAACGGTCTCAGTAATTGTGCAAGTGGCGTCATTCAAATTGACGGGTAAGCGCGTGTTTGCGATGGCCCCGTTGCATCATCACTTCGAGCAAAAAGGTTGGAAAGAACCGACAATCGTTATTCGGTTCTGGATTATCGCATTTGTACTGGCATTAATTGGTCTTTCAACCCTCAAGCTGCGGTAAGTAATTATGTTCGCTGCATCTACATTTGAAGGAAAGCGTGTGGCCATGTTTGGTCTTGCACGATCAGGAATATCCTGTGCACTCGCTTTACAAGAAGGAGGTGCAACGGTTTTCGCCTGGGATGACTCTGAACCTGCACAAGACAAGGCGCGGGCGGATGGGGTTCATGTTACCAATCTGCATACTGTTGATTTCAAAACGTTGAATGCACTTGTTTTGAGTCCTGGCGTGCCCTTGACTCACCCTGAGCCGCACTGGACTGTCGTCAAAGCGAAAGCCGCAGGGGTCGAGATTATTGGCGACACTGAAGTATTTGCCCGCGAAGTGCAGGATAGCGGAGCGAAGATTATTGCAATCACCGGCACCAATGGAAAGTCAACGACAACAGCTCTTATCGGTCATGTGTTAAAGCATGCAGGGCTTGATGTAGACGTCGGAGGGAATATTGGAAATGCGGTTTTCAATTTGCGTTCGCCCATACGCGGGCGGCATTATGTACTGGAGCTTTCATCTTTCCAGATTGATCTCATGCCCGGTCTCTCGCCTGACATTGGAATTCTGACCAATCTCACAGCAGATCATTTGGATCGCCATGGTACTATGCAGCATTACGCTGATGTAAAGTCCCGCATGTTTGCCAAGCAACGTGACGGACAAACGGCTCTTGTCGGAGTAGATGATAGTTGGGGACAGGCGATTGCGGCATCCATTCATTCAGGCGCTGATGTGCGTCCGGTGTCTGTTGTCGCTGATTTGGCGGAAGGCATTTCTGCGTCGGAAGGCGTTTTGCGCGATGTGCGCTTAGGTACTGTGGTAGCTGAACTTAACTTGCAGGATTTGCCTGCTCTTCGCGGTCGTCACAATTGGCAAAACGCATGCATGGCCTATGGTGCCGCTGTCGCTTTGGGGGTTTCACCAGACTTGGTTTTGGCAGCGATGCGTAACTTCCCCGGACTTGCGCACCGCATGCAACAAATTGCGATACGCGGTAATTTGAGCTTCGTGAATGATTCAAAGGCCACGAATGCAGATGCCGCAGCAAAAGCTTTGACGTCATATATCAATATATTCTGGATTGTCGGCGGCCTTGCAAAAACGGGTGGCATTGCGGATTTAGCGCCTCATTTTGGTCGCGTTTGCAAAGCCTATCTCATTGGCGTTTCCGCGCCGGAAATTGCCAAAGATCTCGAAGGTAAAGTACCATATGTAATGGCTGACACGATGGCACGTGCTGTACAGCTCGCAGCACAAGAAGCAGAGCAAAGTGGTCTGTCTGATGCAGTCGTATTGTTGTCTCCTGCTTGCGCATCATTCGATCAGTATAAAAATTTTGAAGTGCGCGGTGATGATTTTGTAAATGTCGTTTCGCGCTTAAATGGAATTTCAATGATGAACGGGAGCACACCATGAGCTTAATTTCCCGCAGTGACCGAGGCCTTTTGGCGCGCTGGTGGTTTACAGTTGATAGGCCATTGCTTGCGGCGACATTGTTGTTGATGGCAGTCGGCGTGCTGGTCAGCATGGCAGCAAGCCCGCCGGTTGCCATACGCATTGGGCTTGATCCCTATCATTTTGTAAAAAGTCAATTGTTCTATTTGTGCCTCGCCGTTGTTGGGTTGTTGGTGATCTCAAGTTTGGATCGGCAATGGGTGCGACGCTTTGGGTTGATTGGATTTGTTGGGTCGGTGCTTTTAATGTGGCTGGCCTTCAAATTCGGAACTGAAATTAAAGGTGCACATCGCTGGATAAACCTGGGTCCTATAAGTTTGCAGCCTTCGGAATTTGCAAAGCCGTGTTTTGTCATCGTGTTCGCTTGGATGTTGGCCGAACGCATTCGATTGCCTGATATGCCGGGGCATTTTATTGCAT
The DNA here is from genome assembly GCA_043756645.1 of Hyphomicrobiales bacterium. Classification (GTDB taxonomy): domain Bacteria; phylum Pseudomonadota; class Alphaproteobacteria; order Rhizobiales; family Aestuariivirgaceae; genus Aestuariivirga. The sequence goes on from JAYUQS010000221.1 coordinate 10,956, forward strand.
ATGGCTGTGCATTATTGTTCTTATTGTCATTGATTGTGCAACCGGATTTTGGTCAGGCTGCTCTTGTCATCATGACGATTGGTGCCATGCTCTTGGTCTACGGCATTGCTTGGCCGGTGATATTTGGCTTGGGTGGTGCGGGTGTAGCCGCGGTGGCCTTGTCCTACGCTCTGGTGCCGCATGTGGCTTCGCGCATTGACCGGTTTTTGGACCCTGAGATAGGTGATACCTTTCAAGTAGATACATCTATTCAAGCTTTTAACAATGGCGGCGTGTTGGGAGCGGGGCCGGGTGGCGGTACAGCAAAGCTTGTGCTGCCAGATGCGCATACCGATTATAGCTTCTCAGTCATAGGAGAGGAATTTGGATTGCTGGCGTGTCTTACAATCATGGGCCTGTTTTTATTCATAATCATTCGCGCATTAAAGCGGGCTAAAACGGAGAAGGATCCTTTTGCGGCCTTGGCGATGGCCGGGGTAACTTCGATGTTTGCAATTCAGGCGTCGATCAATATGGGTGTGAATGTAGCGCTACTGCCTGCAAAGGGTATGACCTTGCCAATGATTTCCTATGGGGGGTCGTCACTCTTGGGAACGGCTGCTGCGATTGGATTTGTTCTTGCTTTGGGCAGGCAAGCCCCCGTGGTTGCGACGCCAACTTCCAGCACATCACCAACGCTTCCGGTTGCAGCATAAACATGGATTCCTTTCCACCACAAATTATCGCCTTGGCGGCAGGCGGTACTGGCGGACATTTGTTTCCCGCTCAAGCCTTGGCGGAAGTTTTAAGGTCACGTGGGTTTGACATTCATTTGATTACCGATGAACGGGTGCGCGACTACGGTAAATTATTCCCTGCTTCTCAAACCCATATTGTGCCATCAGCGAGCTTGTCGTTGTCGAAACTGACAGCGGTGCCAGGAAATTTGTGGCAATTGTTTTCGGGTATTGCAAAGGCAAAATCTGTTTTGCGAAAGAATGTCCCGGCTGCTGTTGTAGGTTTTGGTGGTTATCCATCACTGCCGCCGCTGTGGGCGGCCACGATGTTGCGTATCCCGACGGTATTGCATGAACAAAATGCTGTGCTTGGGCGCGCGAATAAGCTGCTCGCATCCCGCGTGAATGCGATTGCGACTTCGTTTGATCCGGTGTTTAAACTAACACCGGCCGCCGCCGCAAAAGTTGTATTAACGGGCAATCCAGTGCGGCAGACTGCTTTGAATTTTGCCTCTGCGCGATATCCAATGTTGGATGCGATGTCGCCTATGAAACTTGTAGTGTTTGGCGGCAGCCAAGGGGCGCGGTTTTTCTCGGATGTAATGCCAGATGCCATTGCGTTGTTACCGGAAGGTTTGCGCAATCGCTTGTCGATTGTGCAGCAATGCCGGGCGGAAGATTTGGCGCGGGTGGAGGCGCAGTACCAAAGTCTTGGAGTTGCCGCCAAGCTTTCTCATTTTTTTACAAACATGCCAGAGGAAATCGCGCGGTCACATTTGGTGGTGTGCCGGTCAGGTGCGTCTTCGATTGCTGAACTTGGAGTAATTGGGCGGCCTGCGATTTTGGTGCCGTTGCCGCATGCCATCGATAACGATCAAAAAAAGAACGCTGAAAGTTTCGCTACAGCGGGGGCGGGGTTCATTCAAGATCAAAATGCCCTGACCCCGGCTGTTATGGCAGATGCCTTGCAGAGGTTGCTTGATAACCCGCAAGCCCTTAAAGACGCCGCCAACGCGGCTGTTCGGCATGGAAAACCTGATGCAGCACAGAAACTTGCTGACCTTGTTGAGCGTCATATGACGCGCCAAGGCCAAACCTCAACAGGAGATATTTGATAATGAAATTGCCAAGGGACGTCGGGCCTATTCATTTTGTCGGCATTGGCGGCATCGGCATGAGCGGTATTGCTGAGGTTATGGCGACGCTCAATTACAAAGTTCAAGGTTCCGACATCAGCGACAACTATAACGTTGCGCGTTTGCGCAAACATGGCATTAAAGTCGAAATTGGACACAACGCCAGCAATCTTGGCGATGCTCAAGTGGTGGTTATTTCATCAGCCGTGAAGCCTGATAATCCAGAATTGATGGAAGCGCGGGCGCGTTATCTGCCTGTGGTGCGCCGTGCTGAAATGCTTGCTGAGTTGATGAGGTTTAAATCTTGTATAGCCGTTGGCGGTACGCATGGAAAAACCACAACAACGTCAATCGTTGCATCGTTGCTGGATGCGGGCGGGCTAGATCCTACGGTTATCAACGGTGGTATTATCAACGCCTACGGAACCAATGCCAGACTTGGTAAGGGCGAATGGATGGTGGTTGAGTCGGATGAGTCGGATGGTACTTTTGTTAAACTTCCAGCCGACGTGGTGATTGTAACAAATATCGATCCTGAACATCTTGACCATTACGGCACATTTGAAAAAGCCAAGGAAGCCTACTTGGCTTTCGTTGAAAATATCCCGTTTTATGGCTTTGCTGTCATGTGTATTGACCATCCAGTTGTGCAGGAGTTGATGGGACAAATTAAAGACCGCCGCGTGATTACATACGGTCGCAGTCCGCAAGCCGATTTCCGTTTGCAAGACCTCCGTTATGAAGATGGAGCTACGCGTTTTAATATTGTCGTGACTGAGCGGGTGTCGGGCAAGACCCATATGATTTCTGATATGGCGCTGAAAATGCCGGGCGATCATAATGCGCTGAACTCGACTGCTGCCATTGCGGTGGCGCGGGAATTGGGAATGCCGGATGAAAAAATTCGTGCGGGCCTTGCTGCATTTGAAGGCGTGAAACGTCGCTTCACCCGCACTGGTGAACACAATGGTGTCACGGTGTTCGACGACTATGGCCATCACCCGGTTGAAATTGCGGCAGTGCTTTCGGCTGCACGAAAGGTGACTAAGGGCAAAGTTGTCGCTGTCATGCAGCCGCATCGTTATTCGCGCTTATCAAGTTTGTTTGGAGAATTTTGTGGTTGCTTCAATGATGCTGACTCGGTGGTGTTGGCTCCTGTTTACGCTGCAGGTGAGGCTCCAATTGAAGGGGCTTCGCACGAAAATCTGGCGCAGGGCCTGCATGATCGGGGGCATCGCTCCGTGTATAAAATTGATGATCCAAAACAACTGGCACCGGTAGTCAATCGTTTGATCAGCCCTGGCGATATTGTGGTGTGTTTGGGGGCCGGCACCATTTCGCAGTGGGCCTATGCATTGCCGAATGAATTGGCGGCCTTGGGCTAAGGTGGGTGTGATGGACGGAGAAAAACTGAAAGCACGTTTGCCTGCGGTTCGCGGGCGTTTAGAGGCGGACTTTCCACTTGCTGACTTAACTTGGTTTCGCGTTGGCGGGCCAGCGGAAGTATTGTTTACGCCGGCTGACGAAGCTGACCTTGCCGCATTCATGGCTGGTTTGCCTGACGATGTTCCATATTATGTGATCGGTGTTGGATCAAACCTGCTGGTGCGCGATGGTGGCGTTGCTGGTGTTGTCATTCGGTTGGGTCGTGGTTTTGCTGATGTAAAGCTCGATGGCCCGGTGCGCGTAAAGGCCGGAACTTCTGCCCTTGACGTACGCGTGGCGCGGTTTGCAGCCGAGCATGGTATCGATGCATTAACCTTTCTGAGAGGTATACCGGGCAGCATAGGTGGAGCGCTTCGCATGAATGGCGGTGCCTATGGTGGAGAAACCAAAGATGCTTTGGTGGAAGCACGCGCTGTTGACCGCAAAGGAAATATCATCGTGTTGAGTAACGCTGACATGCACTACACCTATCGCCATTGCGGCGCGCCAACGGATTTGATTTTTACGGAAGCGACTTTCGAAGGCCGCCTCGGAAAAACCGAAGATATTATGGCTGCTATGGATAAAATTACGGCCAGCCGCGAAGCTACGCAACCAATCAAGAGCCGCACCGGCGGCTCCACATTCAAAAATCCGCCGGGTCTTAAGAGTTGGCAGTTGATTGATGCTGCGGGCATGCGCGGGTTTGCAATTGGCCCAGCCAAAGTGTCTGAGATGCATTGCAATTTTCTCATTAATGAGGGTGGTGCAACAGCGTCACAAATTGAAGATTTAGGCGAGACAATTCGTGCGAAGGTGAAAGCTCAATCCGGTGTTGAACTGGAATGGGAAATTAAACGCATTGGCATGAGAGGTGCAGCATGATTTTGGCTGGTCAACGCATTCCCCGCGAAACAACAGTCGCGGTCTTGATGGGGGGCTGGTCTGCCGAACGCAAGGTTTCTCTGTCGTCGGGTGAAGCGTGTGCAGGAGCCTTGAAACGTGCTGGCTTCAATGTCGTGATGATTGATGTTAAACGTGAGACTATCCATATGGTTCTCATGGACCTGAAACCGGATGTGGCATTCAATGCGCTTCACGGAAAATGGGGCGAAGATGGCCATGCCTCTGCACTGCTTGAAACGCTTCAAATTCCCTATACCCACTCAGGCGTTCTGTCGTCGGCCTTAGCTATGCACAAGGAAAAATCTAAGGCCGTTTTCCGTTCGGTTGGCTTGCCTGTTGCCGAAAGTAAAATTGTAGATCTCGAGACAGCTGGTACGACACACCCGATGACGCCACCTTATGTGTTGAAACCTGTGGACGAAGGCTCCAGCGTGGGTGTGCATATTGTTGCATCCGGTCGAAATAGCCCGGCAAGTGCTATCCTGAACCAACGTGAGATTTTTGGTGATCAGGTCATGGTGGAACGATTTATTCCAGGCCGTGAATTGTCTTGTGCTGTCATGGGCGATGTTGCTTTGGGCGTTATTGATATTGTGCCGCAGCTCGGCTTTTATGATTACGATGCGAAGTATGCTCCTGGGGGCTCGAAGCATATTTTTCCAGCCGAAATTCCAAATGATGTTTACCGTAAGGTGCAACGTTGTTCACTCGAAGCTCACTTTGCAATTGGGTGCCGCGGTGTATCCCGTTCTGATTTCAGATTTGATGATACGACAGGACGCGAACCAGAATTGATCCTTTTGGAAATCAACACACAACCCGGAATGACAGGTACATCTTTGGTGCCAGAATTGGCTGCACATGCAGGTCACAGCTTTGAGGAATTGGTCACATGGATAGTGAACGACGCGTCGCTGAATCGGTAAGACACAACCGCTTTTTCCGGCCTGACTGTAACCGCAAGTATCGAATTGCGGCACGGAGTTTTGCGGTGTTATTTCTTTGTTCAGCGATCGTACGCGGTGTCGTGTTGGGTGGGCACTTGGATTATCCGGGCAGTCCATGGCTCAAAATGCCTGGGCAAATTGCCGGGCTTTTTGGTTTGGCGGCCAGCGACATCGAACTGACAGGTCTCAGCAATCATGAACCACGTGAAGTGTTGGATCATATTGGGGTTCGACCGGGTGGACCGTTAATTGGATTTGATGCCAAAAAAGCGCGTCAGCGATTGCAGGAATTAGACTGGATAGACGCTGCAACAGTGGTGAGGCGCTTTCCTAACCAGCTGCAGATTTCAATTGTTGAGCGCGAGCCATTCGTTGTCTGGCAACATGATGGCATACATGAAGTTGTTGATCAAAAAGGCAAACCTATACGCGGCAATGTCAGCCACAATGGAAATATTTTACTTCATGTTGTTGGATTGGGTGCAAATATAGCTGCTTTAGAGCTGGTTAACCAAATGGAAGCCTATCCTGCATTAATGTTGGAAGTGAGAGCAGCGGTTCGCATGGGTGATCGCCGTTGGGATTTGCATATGAAAAACGGTGTCGTGGTGGCGTTACCTGATATGGATGTTGAAGGGGCTCTAAAGTCTGCCGAAGCAACATTCTTTTCGCCGCTGGTGCAACAAAACACTGTTGCAAAAATTGACTATCGTGTCGCGGGTGAAGTTGTTTATCAAGCTGCTCGCGGGCTGCCATTAGGAGTGGTTGATTTGACAACCACCTCCAGTATTCGTTGAGTTGGGGCGTTGCGTTAAATGAAATCTATTCCATCACTTGTTCGCGGGCAGGGTCGACTCATATCATCGTCAGCTCCGAGCATTATTGCAGCTGTTGATATTGGCTCGGTCAAAACGGCTTGTTTGATTGCGGAATGGAGTCCTGGAAAAAAATCCGTCGATCTTGATATTCGCAACGGGTTGAGAGTTTTAGGCTTTGGCCAAACCGTTTCGCGCGGTGTCAAAGCTGGCGCAATTGCCGATATTGCTGAAACCGAACGTTCCATACGATTGGCTGTAGATGCTGCGGAACGCATGGCGGGCACGACAATTCGCGCTGTACATGTCAATGTGTCTGGCGGACGACCAACCACGGCAGTCACATCGGCAGCGGTAAAAATTGACAATGGTGTCGTTTCGCAAGCTGATGTTGATACTGCGGTTATGCTGGCCGTTTCCAAAGCTGATATTGGCAAGCGCCACGTATTGCAATTGCTGCCGGTATTCTATGCTTTGGATGGTGTGGAAACACTGCAAGCGCCTGTTGGCATGCATGGCGAAGTTTTGAAAGCAGACATTGCTGTTGTGACGATGGAGACTGCGCCGTTCAACAATTTAAACATGGCTGTAGAGCGTAGCCACTTGAGTTCGAGTGGCTTTGCGCTTGCATCATATGCTTCGGGCAAGTCTGTTCTTGCTGCAGACGAAATGGAACTCGGCACAATTTTGATGGATATGGGAGGTTACACCACTCATATCGCTGCTTTCCGTCGGGGCAAACTTGTGTCTTCTGCTGTGTTGCCGATCGGTGGACAACATATCACAAATGACATTGCGCATGGGCTTTCAACCACCGTTGTTCATGCCGAGAGATTAAAAACGATGTTCGGCAGTGTACTTGGAAATGGCCATGATGACCGTGAAATGTTGGCGGTGCCGCTACTTGGCGAACGTGGCGTCGACACCATTCAAAAAGTGCCAAAGCATGTTTTGACGTCGATCATCGTGCCTCGCCTTGATGAATTATTCGAACATGCCCGTTCTTTGTTGGGCGATGGTTTGATGGCAGGGCTGGCTACAAGTCGTGTTGTCATCACCGGTGGTGCGTCGCAACTGCATGGGATGCGCGAATTTGCCTCGTCCCGCCTTGGTTTGTCGGTGCGCATTGGATTGCCGAGTGGTTTCCAAGGACTCCCGGAACTCGCCAAAAGCGGCGGTTTTGCAGCGGTCGCGGGGTTGTTGGTTGCAGCTTGCGAACCCAATATGTCATGCGAAATGCCGTATGAAGCGAAACTGGCGCTTGACCGTACCCAAATGACTTACGCGCGCCGCGTCGGCAAGTGGTTGGCTGAAGCGTTATAATCGCTTAAAAAAGCACATTCACTTAATTTCAACCTTATTTGGTGATCGGTCGTTAACCATTTTTTAGGGTTTGGCGCACAAAGTCCGCATAGCAACATCAGCGTCGGATTTCATCATGTCAATCAAGCTTACTGTCCCTAATCTTTCTGAACTTAAACCACGGATCACGGTTTTTGGAGTTGGCGGGGCAGGGGGTAACGCTGTCAACAATATGATCGAAAGCCGTCTTGAAGGCGTCGAATTTGTTGTTGCCAATACCGACGCGCAAGCGCTGGTCCAAAACGCTGCCACAAAGCGCGTGCAAATGGGCACGGCCCTCACCCAAGGTTTGGGTGCTGGTTCACAGCCGCAAATTGGCGCAGCAGCAGCGGAAGAAGCACTGCCTGAAATTCTTGATCATCTTGCTGGCTCGCACATGGCATTCATCACTGCAGGCATGGGTGGTGGTACGGGAACAGGTGCGGCACCTATCATTGCGCGCGCTGCTAAGGAGCAAGGCATTCTCACAGTTGGTGTTGTCACCAAGCCATTCCATTTTGAAGGCGTGCGCCGCATGGCCACAGCTGAACGTGGTATTGAAGAACTGGCACGATACGTTGACACGCTGATTGTTATTCCAAACCAAAATTTGTTCCGCGTTGCCAATGAAAAGACCACATTCGCCGCTGCTTTCGCAATGGCCGACCAAGTGCTTTATTCTGGTGTTGCTTCGATCACTGAATTGATGACCAAAGAAGGTTTGATCAATCTCGACTTCGCTGACGTTCGCGCCATCATGAGCGAAATGGGCAAAGCCATGATGGGTACGGGCGAAGCCTCCGGCGAACGCCGCGCTATTGAAGCTGCTGAAGCGGCAATTTCCAATCCGTTGCTGGATGATGTTTCTATGCGCGGAGCACGTGGCCTGTTGATTTCGATCAGCGGTGGACCAGACCTGACCCTATACGAAGTTGATGAAGCCGCAACGCGCATTCGCGAAGAAGTTGATCCCGAAGCAAATATTATTCTCGGCGCAACATTTGATGATTCGCTTGAAGGAACGATGCGCGTGTCTGTTGTTGCCACAGGTCTTGCAGTTGATGGTGTAGCCTTTGGTGCAGATCGCTCTGAAGACGAGGAAGACCGCCAGGTTTTTGGTTTCACCGGCAAGCAGCCTGAAACTGTGAAGATTATTAAGCCAGCACCATTGGCACCACGTGCAGCTCCAGTTGCTCCACATCCAGTTGCTGTGGAAGAGGAATTCCAAGAGGAGGAAGAACCCCCTGCACAACAACAACAGGCCGTTGCTCGTTCTGCAGTGCGGATGCCTTCTGTCAATGACTTTCCAGCGATTGCGCAAAAGCAAATTGCCGCGCAACAAAGCCGGGTAAACGTCATTGCAGCCCAGTCTTCCAAAAAGAAAATGGGAATATTTGAACGTTTGGCCACCGTTGGCATGGGGCGCCGTGAAGAGCAACCTGTCGCAGCAGCGCCACGCGCTGAGCCTTCAATGATGAAACGTCCGCAACCACAGCGCTATGCACCGCCATCTGCAAACATTCCGCAGCCAACAGCGCAGGAAGAAGTGACATATGAAGATGACCAATTGGCCATTCCGGCTTTCCTGCGTCGTCAAGCGCACGGTTAAGCGATTCAGCAACTCTTGAGACACCAGAAAACCGGCGGCCACACTTCCGCCGGTTTTGCCGTTTGTATGGCCATTAACGCCCTTTCATTTGCCAGTATTCGGTCTTAAAATCACGCCATGTCATTTTTGAAATCAGTTGCTATTCGCCATTCCAGTTTTGCAGCAGTCGTGCTTTGTGCGGTTGTTTTGTCTGGATGCTCTTCAGGAAGTTTGTTGAGCGGAGTTTTGGGCGGTGATGATCGTTCAACTGTTGGCGCGAAGGCGGGAAAAGGCGGAGCGCTCGCACCAGATCTTTCAGCTTCGGGAGACGGGGCGGTAGCAGGTCTCTATAATGAAGGCTTGGCTGATTTGCAGTCTGGAAGTTACAAACAAGCCAACAAAAAGTTTGCCGAAGTTGAGAGACAACATCCTTACTCGAAATGGGCAACGAAAGCGATATTGATGCAGGCGTTTTCGTCGTATCAGCGCAACTCCTATGATGACGCTATTAACGCCGGGCAACGATTTATTGCCTTGCATCCAGGCCACAAAGATACGCCATATGCTTATTATCTGGTTGCGATTTCTGAATATGAGCAAATTGCTGATATCCGTCGGGATCAGTCCCGCACCGAAAAAGCAGTGGAAGCCTTAGATGAAGTTGCGCGGCGGTTCCCTGAGTCGTCTTATGCGGCTGACGCTAAGAAGAAGGCTGCCATAGGCCGTGACCAACTGGCTGCAAAAGAAATGGAAGTTGGCCGTTATTACATGAAGAAAGGATCATACCTTGCAGGGATCAACCGCTTCAAAAAAGTTGTGACGGATTATCAAACCTCAAATCATACGCCTGAAGCATTATATCGCTTGGCCGAAGGTTACATGGCACTTGGCGTGGTTTCTGAGGCTCAAACTGCGGCTGCCGTGTTGGGGCACAATTACCCGAACAGCGAGTGGTATAAGGACGCTTATCAATTGGTGTCGTCTGATGGACAGGCGCCGTCGGTCAACAAGAAGTCTTGGATGGCGGGTTTATTCGGGGCCTAACGTCTCACGCCGAATCTCTCGATTT
>JAYUQS010000222.1:0-20817 GCA_043756645.1 Hyphomicrobiales bacterium
GAGCCTGTTGCCGCTGTTTGGTTTGAAGCGCATCAAGCGCCTCGCGGCTTTGCGCAAATTGGAGCAGGCCTCGCATGTCGATCACCGCGGCATCTCAAGCGCCGATGATGAATTGGCCGCAGAGTTCATGGATCCACGGGTTGAAAGCCTGTGGGTAGAACACAAGCATCGTCAACTCGCCCAATTGAAGTCCGTCAAACTCGTGCCGCCGCAATCACGCTGGCGGGATTTTGATCCCTATGCTCTGCGCGTGCCTGTTACTTTGGGGTTGGTTGCTGCACTGATTTTGGGGCAGGGATCCCTCATGCAAAATTTGCGCGAAGCAGTGCGTATCACCCCTGCCGTGCCAGCCATTCCGTTGAGCATTGATGCGTGGTTGAAACCTCCCGCCTATACGGGTCGTCCTCCCTTGCTGCTCACCAGTCCGGTGATGACAGAAAAGCTCGCGACCGGCACTGATATTGAAGTGCCGGAGAAGTCTGTTTTTACATTGCGGGTGTCTGGTGCGGATGATCCGCAAATCAAACTGTTGGGCACCACCGGTGAACTGCTTTCTGACGTGCTGATTAAAACCGAAACCAAAAACGGTGCACTGACATCCGAAGCCACCCTCGAACGCCCTGTGTCGATTGTCATAATTGATGGTGGCAAAGAATTGGCCCGCTTTCCGATTGCGCTTTTGCCTGATGCACCCCCCATTGTTGCTCTGACGGATAAACCTGCAGCGGACTCCAAAGGTAATCTGACACTCAAGTGGCAGGCACAGGATGATTATGGTGTGCGTAAATTGTCAGGCGAGGTTGAACTTGCTGACGAACAAGAAGGTGAAACCGGATTTGAATCCAACGGTATTTTTCTGTTCGATCCGCCTGAGATTAAATTCGCTTTGCGTCGCGGGAATAGCAAAGATGAAAAAGGCTCGTCGCGCTTCGATTTGGCCAAACACCCTTGGGCTGGTTTTATCGTCACACTGAATATGACGGCCATTGATGCGGCTGGACAAGTGGGCAAACTTCAACCGCAAAGCTTTAAAATGCCAGAGCGGGTATTTTCCAGACCACTGCCACGTGCCTTGATCGAGCAGCGCAAACAATTGGTGCTCTATCCAGAAAGAGCTGGTCACGTCGCAAAGTTGATTGATACACTCAACTTATATCCAAAAGGCCTGTTTGAAGGCCGCACGCCGTCATTGATGATGGGTGCCATTGCGTCCCGCTTGCGCAATGCATCGGGTTATTCCGACATTCACTATGCCATGGACCAGATGTGGGACCTCGCCGTAAAGCTTGAAGAGGGATCCCTCTCTGATCTTCGCGCCGAGTTGAAGGCGTTGAAAGAGGAATTGGAAAAAGCCTTGCGTGAGGGCGCACCGCAAGAACGCATAGCCGAATTGATGGACAAGCTGCGCGGTGCCATGGATAAATATCTGGACGCCCTGCGCGAGGAGTCAGAGCGTCGTTCTGCTGAAGGTGAACAGTCGCCGCAACAACAGGGCGATCAAGGCAAATCGGTTTCACGTGAAGACCTTGAGAAAATGCTGCGCGACATGGAAGAGATGTCGAAAAACGGCAATAATGATATGGCCCAGCAGATGCTGGATGAACTCGACAAGCTTTTGCAGAACCTTGAGCCCGGCGGCCAGCAACAGGCCGGTGAAGGCGAAGGCAGCATGGAAGACATGATGCAGGGTTTGGGCGATATGATGAAAAAGCAAAAGCGGTTGATGGATGAAACCCAACGCATGCCGGGTGAAGGCCAGGAGCCTGGTCAACAAGAGCCTGGTCAACAGGGCGAAGGTCAGCAACCCGGTGAAGGCAAAGGGGAGGGTCAACAAGAGGGTCAAGGCAAAGGCTTATCGCAACGCCAACAGCAATTGAAAAAGCAATTGGAAGGCTTGCGCGGTCAAGGCGGGCAAAACAAAAGTTTAGAAGATGCCGAACGCGCCATGGGTGAAGCGGGTGAAGCTTTGGGCAAAGGCGACAAGGACAACGCGCTGCAAAAGCAGGGCGAAGCCATGGAGAATCTGCGGAAAGGTGCACAGGAATTGGCCGAACAAATGCGCGAACAGGGCCAGGGCCAGCAAAACCGTGAAGCGCGTGACGGCGAAGGTCGCGGCGGTAAAGATGATCCGCTGGGCCGCCCGCGCTCCACCAAAAATCCTGATGATGGGCCTGATGAAGACATGGTGCCAACGGAACGGGCGCAACAGCGGGCCCGGGAAATCTTGGAAACGTTGCGCTCAAAAGCCAATGAGCGCGATCTCTCGGATCAGGAAAAGGCTTACATTGATCGGTTGCTGCGCGGGCTTTATTAAACCTTAGGCCCCGCGACCACGTGCCCGACAAAAGGCAGCTCGCGGAATTGGTGGGCCATGTCCATGCCGTAGCCGACGACGAATTTATCGGGGCAATCAAAGCCGATGTAATCACTGGCGATGTTTGCCGCCAAATGACCAGGCTTGTTTAACAACACACAGCTTTTGGCCCACTTGGCGCCACGGGCCATGATCAGGTCTTTGGCGAAAGCCAAAGTACGGCCTGATTCGAGAATATCATCGATCAACAGTACATCGCGGCCCGTCACATCGGTTTCAATATCCCGTAACACATCAACCCGGCCCGACGAACGTGTGCCCTCGCGGTAAGACGCCAGAATCATGAAATCAACTTCGGGCGACAAGCCCGCATAATGCATGGCGCGGATCAAGTCGGCAGCGAAAATGAAACTGCCTTTGAGTACGGGGATGACAAGCAGGCGCTCCGGCTTCAGAGCAGCGATCTCAGTTGCAAGAACCTTGATGCGGGTCGCAATGTCTGTTTCGGAGAACAGGACATCAATGTGATATCCGTCGATGTTATGGCTGGTCATTTACTGTCTTTACGCCAATCTCATTGGCGCGGGCAAATCGAATTTGTAGGTTTTGCGCCGCTTCCGGAGGTGCAGAGACACGGGTGACAAAACTTGTGGTTTCACCGGGCCGCAGCAACGGCTTGGCACTGGTGTCCAGTGTCCAGGTGTAAAGCTCTTCGCCAGTTGGACCAGTCAAGGCAAAGCGCAGCCAGGGAATTTTCCGCATGTCGCCGTCGATATTTGCGATCAGGCCTTTCACAGCAAGAATGCGCTGGCCATCCATTATGATATGCTCGCGCTCAAGACTGCGGACTTCAAGACCATAGAGATTGATATCATAGCCCAAGGCTTCATAGGCTCTGATGCTGATGGGGGCTGCTGACACAACTGTGTCCGGCATGGCGGCGGCGGCAACAAAGGGAGCCAGCACAAAGCTGCCGAACACCACCCATTGCTGTAATTTGCGGCGGCGTTTGAATTGGCGGATCTGGTGGTCTTCCTGCGCTTGTTTTGCCATCATCACGAGGCGTGACGCTGCAAGTTCCGGCGCATCATCATGATCAATCACAGAGGTCAAACGGCGTGGTGCCACATCTGTCACATCAACGGCATCAATGGTTTCGGCCTCGCGCCAACGGTGGCCGCAGGACCGGCAGGTCAGCAGCACTGAGTTTGAGGCCAGTGATGGCAAACTGTAGCGAGTAGAACAGGACGGGCAGTTGACGATCATGGCAGAAAGCTATCTGCCGTCGTGGTTAAGAACGGGTTAAATAGAACCGAACCGAATCAGGGAAATTAATGTGCTGCAACTCGACGCCGTAGGTTTACGATATGGCAATGGACCAGAAGTGTTACGTGATGTCAGCTTTCATCTGGAACGCGGACAATTTGCTTTTCTGACAGGTGCGTCAGGGGCTGGTAAAACCAGTTTGCTGCGGCTGTTGTTTTTGGCCTTGAAACCAACGCGGGGGCGCTTTGATATGTTCGGGCAGTCGGTGTTGGATTTACCGCGTGCAGAGCTTCCAGCCTTGAGACGACGCATTGGCGTCGTATTTCAGGACTTCAGACTGCTCGATCACCTCTCAACCTTTGACAATGTGGCGCTACCACTGCGGATACAGGGAAAAAGACCTGGCGAGTATGCAGGTGATGTCATAGCTTTGTTGGATTGGGTTGGCTTGGGTGACAAGTTGGACGCTTTGCCGCCCGTGCTTTCCGGCGGGGAAAAGCAACGCGCCGCCATTGCGCGGGCTATTATTTCAAAACCCGATATTATTTTGGCGGACGAACCCACTGGCAATGTGGACCCGGCTTTGGCAAAACGTTTATTGCATTTGTTCGTGGAATTAAACCGGCAGGGCACCACCGTGGTGCTGGCGACACATGATGAAAGCTTGATCAGGCAAAAAAAGGCACCGGTGTTTCATCTGGAACAGGGTGTATTGGCTTTAACATGAGTGAAAAACCGGGCGATATTATTCCGCGTTCCGCTGCCCCTTTGCGGACCTTGATTGCTGTGATGGCAGTCATGTGTTTTCTTGCTGTGTTGGCGGTTGGGGCAATGTTGCTGATCAACCGGGCCGTCTCACAATGGGCGTCTGGTCTTTCCAGTGAGGTGACAGTGCAACTGCCGCAGCTTTCGACACGCGATATGGAAGATGATCTCGGCAAGCTCACCGACATTCTGAACCAGACCGTGGGCGTGAAGTCTGTCACCGTGTTGGACCGAGCCGCTGGTGAAAAACTTGTCGCACCCTGGATTGGTGAAGACGGGCTTGATGCATTGCCGATCCCACGTTTGATGCGGGTGATGATTGATGACAAGCAACCGCCGGATTTTGTGGGGCTTGAAGCATCACTGCAGCAGGCTGTGCCAACAGCAAGACTGGATACGCACCGGCGCTGGGAAAGTGAGTTACGGCGCATGGCCTCTTCGCTCACTTTATTATCGTCTTTGATATTGGTGCTGATTTCACTCTCGGCCATTGCCATGGTGATTTTTGCATCTCGCGCAGTTTTAGAGGCCAATCGCAATGTGGTTGAGGTTTTGCATATTGCAGGCGCAGATGATGACTTCATCGCAACCGAAATCAACAGGCGCTTTATGAGTGCCGGGCTTTTGTCGGGTGTGATTGGTTTGGGCGGTGGGATATTGACCTTTCTCGCCCTCGGCTATTGGGGGGTCACAGAAAACAATGGCGTGGCCCAAGCTGCACGCGGGCTTTTCTTTTTACCGCAGGAAGGGGACTGGCGCAGCCTGTCCTGGTTCCTGATGGTGCCTTTGGCTGCAACGGCCTTGGCTCTGATCACCTCACGGTTGACCTTGCGGCGCATGTTGGGAGAAGTGCAATGACGGCTGTCAGGTCGGCACTGTTTAATCTGGCGTTTTATCTCAACCTTGTCTTGTTTTTGATTTTGGGTTCGCCGTTGTTCTTGTGCCCACGGCGCTGGGCCATTGCCGGATTGAAATTATGGGCGAAGGTTTCACTGTGGTTGCTCAAGGTGCTGGCGGGCACAAAGATGGAGGTCAGGGGGCTGCAACATATTCCGAAAGGTGCTGTGCTGATTGCGGGCAAGCATCAATCCTTCTGGGAGACCTTTGCCATTCTGCCGTTGCTTGATGATCCCTGCATGGTTTTGAAAAAAGAGCTGACGCTGATTCCGATGTTCGGTTGGTTCACTTTAAAATTTCGCATGATTGCAGTGGAACGTTCGGCGGGGTCTGCGGCCCTTCGCAGTCTGGTCAAACGCGGTAAGCAAGAGGTGGCAGCCGGACGCCAGATTGTGATTATGCCGGAGGGTACACGCAAAGGCCCCGATGATCCGCCAGATTATAAGCCCGGTGCTGCTGCACTTTACAGTCAGTTGAATGTGCCATGTGTGCCCTTCGGGTTGAATGCCGGGGTGTTTTGGCCGAGACGGAAATTCTCGCGATTTCCGGGCACAATCGTGATTGAGTTTCTACCAATACTTCCCGCCGGGCTGCCAAGGCCCGCGTTTCAGTTGAGATTACAAGATGCGATTGAAACGTCTACGCGGGCATTGGTTGCCGAGGCGCGATTGAAACAAAACTAGAACAAGAACTGGACATCTCTGACTTTTCGGGTTTAAACTGAAGCCATGCTACCTGTGATTTCGCAAGACATCTGGCGTTCCAAATACCGTTTCGTGCATGATGATGGCACGGGCGAAGACTCGCTTTTGGAAAGTTTTGAACGTGTCGCCAAGGCTGTGGCGTCTGCTGAAACAGCTGACTTGCAGACACAATGGTCGCTGCGTTTTCTCGACGTCATGGCGGATTTGAGTTTTATTCCAGCAGGCCGCATTCTGGCGGGGGCTGGCACCAACCGCGCCGTGACGCTGTTTAATTGTTACGTGATGGGCCGCCTTCCCGATTCGATCCCTGGGATTTTTGCTGGTCTGGGTGAAGCCGCCCAAACCCTGCAGCAGGGCGGTGGTATTGGCCATGACTTTTCGACCTTGCGGCCAAAAGGTGCGCCGGTTCTCAGTGTCGGGGCTGATGCCTCGGGGCCTTTAAGTTTCATGGATGTGTGGGATGCCATGTGCCGCACCATCATGTCGGCAGGTGCAAGGCGTGGTGCCATGATGGGAACGCTGGCCTGTGACCATCCTGACATTGAAGCCTTTGTTGATGCCAAGCGTGATGCAACGCGTCTGCGCAACTTTAATGTATCAGTGTTGATCAGCGATGCTTTTATGCAAGCGGTTGCTGATGATGTGGAGTGGCCGTTACAATTTAACGGCACGGTTTACAAAACCGTAAGGGCGCGTCGCCTCTGGCAACAAATTATGCGGGCGACTTATGATGTGGCAGAGCCCGGCGTGATTTTCATCGACCGCGTGAATGAACTCAATCCACTGTCTTATTGCGAAACAATTTCCTGCACCAACCCTTGTGGTGAACAACCATTGCCGCCCTATGGTGCCTGTCTGTTGGGATCGCTTAATCTCACCCGCTTTGTGATTGCGCCCTTTACCGAGCAAGCGCGATTGGATGTGGCGCGGTTGCAGCATGTGGCCGGTGTTGCGGTTCGTTTTCTCGATAATGTGGTGGATGTTTCAAATTACCCGCTGCCGCAACAACGGGTTGAAGCCATGGCAAAGCGGCGTTTGGGATTGGGGGTCACGGGGCTTGCCAATGCGTTGTTCATGTGTGGTCTTCGCTATGGTTCACCCGCCGCAGTGGCTGCGACCAAAACTTGGATGCGTGCCATTGAACAATCCGCATTGGACGCCAGCATGGTGTTGGCGCAGGAAAAAGGCTGCTTTCCGAAATTCGATGCCACGGCTTATCTTGAAACTGACTATGCACAAAAACTTTCAGACCAGACCCGCAGTGCGATTTCCAAAATGGGTTTGCGCAATGGCTTGCTGACCTCAGTTGCTCCTACAGGGACGATTTCACTTCTGGCAGGAAATGTGTCGAGTGGCATTGAGCCGGTGTTTAGCTTGTCGCAACAGCGAAAAATTTTGAACCGTGACGGCAGTCATCGCAGTGAAATCCTGGAGGATTATGGCTATGCCGCGTGGCGCAAGATCAATTCAAAAGTCAGACCCGAAGCTTTGGTGACCATGGCTGACCTGACCGCTGACGAGCACCTGAACATGCAGACTGCGGCACAGGCGCATGTTGATAGTTCGATTTCCAAAACCATTAATGTGCCTGCGGATTATCGTTTTGAGGATTTTGTTTTGGTTTATGAAAAAGCATGGCGTTTGGGTTTGAAGGGCTGCACCACATTCAGGCCCAATGCCGTGACGGGCTCGATCCTCAGTGATGTTCCAATTGAAACCTGTCCGTCCTGTGGGGGTAACAATCTGGACTACAAGGAGGGATGCAAAACCTGTGGTGATTGCGGCACCGCTTTTTGTGGTTGACATTCCCGCGATAATGTTCTATTTTTGTTCTCATGCTTATTCATGGAACCCCAATCACTGCTGATTTGCCTTCGGACCCCAATTTCAAAGACCGCTTTTGGTATTGGACCGGGGCCTCAGGCCGCAAATATATCCATTCCGTTTACGGGCTGGACGATTGCCCGCCGCTTCCCGGTGCGATTTATGTGGCGGTGAGCCGTGAGGGACCGCTGCGTGTTGTTTTGGGGATTGGCCGTTTCACACTCTTTTGGGACGGGCCTTTGGGCGGTCATGATCTTGCCGCTCTTCGCCGCCAAGGCGCTGATGAAATCCATGTGCATCTTCTGGCCAAATCGCCTGAAGTGGCAAATGCAATTCTGGAAGATTTGCTGCAAGCCTATGAACACGAGGATGCAAGCTTTGCCGAAGTCAGCGCCTTGCCAGAACAGGTGAACGAAACAACAGCGTCAGTATAAGGCCAGCGACAAAGCCTCCGATATGGGCCCACCATGCGACAGCTTGATCTTCTGGTTGTTCCAATCCGAGGCTGACGATTTGCAAAATGATCCAGCCTCCGAGAACAATCCAAGCCGGGATTTTCAGTGGGATTCGCATGAATAACAATATCCACACCCGCGCTTGCGGATAAAGCAGCAAATAAGCCGCTATCACACCCGACATCGCCCCAGATGCCCCGATCAAAGGGGCAGCACTTTCGGGTTCCGCAACAGCATGGGCCAAAGCCGCCGCAATGCCACACAGAATATAGAAAACCAAAAATCCAAAATGCCCGAAAGCGTCTTCAATGTTGTCCGCAAAGACCCAGAGAAACGCCAGATTGCCGAGAAGATGCAGCCAGCCCGCATGCAGAAACATATAACTGAGCAAGGTCACCGGTTCAGCGACGGGATTGAACGTTTCAGCACTCCTTGCGGCCACATCCAATAATTCAACCGGTACCACACCAAAACCCACGGCAGTGATCATCAAGGCTTCTTCACCCGAAAGCGGCCCGGTGATCAAAAACAAAATCACATTCAAAACAATCAATGCCAATACTACATATTGAAAGCGAATGAGCTTCAAGGGCTGATCGTCCTTCAATGGTACAAACATTTCCTGATCATCCCAACAGAAGTTTCAGCGCCAGCAAGAACATGACGGCTGCGATACAAAAGTCAATCACACGCCACACCTTAGGCTGCACCAACCACGGGCCCAAGGCCTTGGCACCATAACCCAATGCAAAAAACCAACTTAATGATGCCAGAGAAGCGCCTGTCGCAAAAGGTATTTGCTCACCTTCCGGCCTTGCATTGGCAATAGACCCTACCAGCACAACGGTGTCCAAATAGACATGCGGGTTCAACAGTGTGAACGCAGCGCAAGCAGCCAATGCCGCATGAAGTGAACCAGCCGCCTCTGTATTTGCATCCATGCCAGAGGGATGAAGCGCACGCATCAGTGCCTTCACGCCATACCAAATCAAAAAAGCAGCACCCCCATAAGTCAAAACAGGAATGAACAGCGGCGCCAGTTTGATCACAGCCCCAAGCCCGAAGACCCCGGCCCAAATCAGCAGCGCATCAGACACCGAACAAAACAAGCATATCCAAAACATATGAGCGTTCAACGCGCCTTGTCGGATGACAAAAGCATTTTGCGCGCCAATGGCCACAATTAAACTGCCACCCAGTAAAAATCCCGAAAGTGCAGCTGCAAACATTAGCGGGTTTTACCAGGAATCCACAGCACATCGCCATTGCCTGCTACCGCATTGGCATAACGACTGGCGACGAAGAGAAAATCCGAGAGGCGGTTCACATAGACCAACGCAGCATCACTCACCACTTCGCCTTCAACATTTTTTAAGGCCACCACCAAACGCTCGGCACGGCGACATACGGTGCGGGCTTGATGCAAGTAAGCCGCAGCCGCAACTCCACCCGGCAACACAAAAGATCGCAAGGGCGACAAGGTTTCATTGAGCTGGTCAATTTCCTGTTCGAGCCTTTCAGCCTGCGTGGCCAGAATGCGGAGCGGTTCCCATTCCAGTTTTTGACCGCGATCCGGCATGCAGAAATCAGCGCCCAAATCAAACAGTTCATTTTGAATGCGACCCAGCATCTGATCCAGCAACATCAGCTTTGCATCGGAAGTATGCAAACGCACCAAGCCCAATACGGTATTGGTCTCATCAACGGTGCCATAAGCTTCGATGCGAAGATCTGCCTTTGACACCCGCTCGCCCGAGCCCAATGCCGTCTCGCCGCCGTCACCGGTACGGGTATAGATTCTGTTTAAAACCACCATGCTCTTCGACTATCCCATGTGTTGAGGCTTGCAAAGCCAAATCACTCATTACGTAAATACGCCGACGGTTTGGCCGATAAAGCCCGCGCCGTGACCAGTAAACCAGCGCCAATGGACAGCACCATCGCTGCCACCGCTGTTGCAATCGCCGTGGGCCAGGAGAAGCTCCACGGCATTTCCAGAATGAAGCGGGCGAGATACCATGCCCCAAGGGTGCCGGACAAAATACCGAACAAGGCCGACACCAAACCCAGCAATCCATATTCAACAATAAAGGCCATCAACAATTGCGCACGGCTGGCACCATAGGTTTTCAAAACCACAGTTTCGTAGGAACGCGTTGCAAGACCTGACGCCATCGCTCCTGCCAGAACCAAAATACCAGTCAGCAAGGTCAGGCCATTGGCACCGCGCACCGCCGCCAGCATTTGCCCCAGCAATTGACCAACAGTCGCCAGCGCATCTTTGACGCGAACGGCCGTCACGGACGGAAAAGCGACCGCCATGGTGTTCAGCAGTTTTGCCTCGTCACCACCCTCCATCTCGACTGTGACCACATGGGAATGGGGTGCTTGCGCCAAAGCGTTGGGGGTAAAGACCAGAACAAAATTAATGCCCATGCTACGCCAGTTCACCTGCCGCAAGTTGGCAACTTCAACTTCAATCTCACGACCCAAGACGTTGACTTTCAAACTGTCACCGATCTTCAGGTTCAAGCCCTTGGCAATTTCCTGTTCCATTGAGACCAATGGTTTACCCGCGTAGTCCTTGGGCCACCACCGTCCCTCGATCAATTCTGATCCAGTCGGAATTTCAGCAGCGTAAGTCAGACCACGGTCACCCCGCAATGCCCAAGCTGAACCAGCCTCTGGCGTCACCTTGTCAGCTGGTACCCCTTTGACTTCGGTGATGCGGCCTCTCAGCATGGGTGCATTGCCAATTTTTGAAACACCTGATTCCTGTCTGAGAGCCGCGCTGAATTGTGGAAGTTCTTCATTGCGCACATCGAGAAAAAAGAAGGCTGGTGCCTTCTCCGGAATGCCCGCTTTCAATTCATTGGTGATGGTGCGATCGGTCAGTGCAAGAGTCACAAACAGAGACAGGCCCAAACCAAGCGCCAGAATGATGGAAAAGCTGGAAGCGCCCGGTCGGTAGAGCGATGTCACGCCATGGCGCAGCAGAATATTCGAAGGCTTCGGCAACACGGCAATCAACTTCAAGAGGCCAAAAGCCAAGACACCCAAGACCACGAAGCTGCCGGTTAGGCCCGCCAGATACATGACGGTGATAGAGCGGTTCTCTGACATCAGTGTGACCAACAAACCCGCCAAACCCAACAATGTCAACGAAACAAGATACCAGCGCCAGGCCCGGGGGCTATTGTCAGTGACCAAATGATTGCGAAACAAATCAGCGCCACGGATATTGGCAATGCGGGCGAGCGGCAAAAGCGCAAAAGCCAGCAACACCAATACACCTAAGACGCCAGCAACCAGCAGCGGCAACCATTGTACCGATGTCGAAACCGGCAAAGGCAAAATTGCACCCGCAAAATATTTCAGCAGGAAGGGTGCTATGGCACCAAGGCTGAGAGCCATCACAATGCCGATCAATCCAACGGTTAAAATCTCCGTGAGATAAAGTCCAAACACATCGCGTGACGACAACCCCAGACATTTGAGTGTTGCAATCGCATGGGTGCGGCGGATCACAAAAGCCGACACCGCATTGGCGATACCGGCACCCCCCACCACCAAGGCCGCGAGGGCCACAAGTGTCATGAAATAACCTAAGCGTTCGACAAAGCGTTCTGCACCACCTGCGGCGTTATCGGTGGCGCGGACACGCCAGCCCGCGTCCGGAAATGTGGTGTTGGCTTCCTCTGCAATGGCTTTGGCTTGCTTGAGGTTCGAACCGTCGTTGAATTTTACGCGATAACGCCAAGTTACAAGCGAACCTGGTTGAATAAGACCTGTTGCTTGCAAAGCTTCATGCGACATCATCAGCCGTGGACCCAGCACAAAGCCATCAGCAATACGATCAGGTTCCGCCGCAATCACGCCAGCGACCTTCAACGCCATCGTACCAATTTTAAGGCTATCGCCAATTTTAAGTCCAAGCCGTCCCAGTAACAATTCATCGACCGCAACACCGTGCACGCCTGCGGTTCTCGTGAGCGACGTGGCAAACTCAGCATCGTTGGTCAGCTGCATGTTTCCGTAAAGTGGATAAACAACATCAACAGCTTTGATTTCAACAAGTGTAGATTGTTGATTGGCCGTTGCCATGGCCCGCAGTGTGGCGATGCGGCTGGTTGTGCCTTTGGTTTTTATATACGCAAGTTCGGGTGCAGTCGCCTCGCGGTGGATCAGCGAGAACTCCACGTCACCACCCAAAAGCGGTTGCCCCTGTTCAGCAAGACCCTGCTCAATTGCTGAGGTCAGCGAACCGATGATGGCAATGGCCGCCACACCCAGGGTCAAGCACGTCAAAAGAATATAAAAGCCTTTGAGGCCGGAACGCAAATTCTTGGCGGCATAGGACAGCCACAAGCCGATGTTCATGAACCCGCACCTTCGCTGATCAAACCATCGCGGACTTCTATGATGCGATCACAACGCTTGGCCAGATTGCGATCATGGGTCACCAGCAACAAGGTCGCGTCATTGTTTTGTTTGATGCCGAATAAAAGGTCCATAATGGATTTTCCGGTGTCTTGATCAAGATTGCCTGTCGGCTCATCGGCCAGAATAATTTTAGCACCCGCCGCCAAGGCCCGGGCAATAGCCACACGCTGCTGCTCACCACCTGAAAGTTGACCGGGATAATGCGTCAGGCGATGGCCCAAGCCCACCTCCACCAATTTATCCTTGGCAAGGCTTTCCGCATTTTTCACGCCTTTGAACTCCAACGGCAGCGCCACGTTTTCAACCGCCGTCAAAGTCGGGATCAAGTGAAAAGACTGAAACACGATGCCGACATTGTCCCGGCGTAACTTTGACAATTCACCTTCAGATTTTTCATGCACGGCTTCACCGCCAATAAACAATTGCCCCTTGGTCACAGGTTCCAACCCCGCCATGACCATCAAAAGCGAGGTTTTGCCGGACCCTGAAGGACCTACAATGCCGATGGCCTCACCTGCCTTGGCGTCAAACGACACCCCCTTCAGAATATGCACCGCACCAGCGCGGGATGACAATGTGAGATGAACGTCTTTGAGGGAAAGTGCAGGCGTCACGTGGTTGTCCTTATCGAATGACAGGCAAAGATGGTGCTGCAACAGTGATTTGTCGAGGCTTTCTCCTTGCGCTTTACGAGTCAAAGCCACACATAGACGTCCATGCTAAAAATTTCCGTCGCCGTTCTGATGATTTTTTTGTCGAGCTTTTCTGCCAGAGCCGAAACCGTAACGCTTTTGGCGCTGGGCGATAGCTTGACTGCGGGCTATGGCTTGGACCCCTCGCAGAGCTTTGCTGCCAAATTGGAGGCAGCTTTGAAAGCCAAAGGCCATGACATTGTAGTCATGAATGGGGGTGTGTCAGGCGACACTGTGGCGCAAGGTGCGGCACGGCTTGATTGGTCGCTGACCGATCAGGTGGATGCGGTTTTGGTTGAACTGGGAGCCAATGACGCTTTGCGGGGCTTGCCCACGGACCAGGCGGCGAAAGCGCTGGATGAGATTTTGACGACACTCAAAGCTAAAAACCTGCCGACACTGGTTCTGGGAATGCGCGCTCCGCCCAATATGGGGCCGGATTATGTGAAGGCTTTTGAGGCGATGTATACAACACTTTCAACACAACACGGTGCCGCACTTTACCCATTCTTTCTTGAGGGTGTCGCTGCCGATGCAAGCCTCAATCAAGCAGATGGCATTCACCCCAATGCGCAAGGTGTTGATGTCATTGTCGCTCGCATGTTGCCCGATGTGGAAGCTTTGCTCGCTCGCGTGAAATAATTCTTCCATATCCAGCGAATCGCGTTAGCTTGATGAGTACAGCAGCAGGAGGACACGCTATGCCCCGCCTCTTTACCGGCCTTAGCTTGCCGGACAATGTGTCGCTTGATTTGCAAATCATGCAAGGCGGCATTCCGGGGGCACGCTGGCTGGATCCTGAAAATCACCATCTCACCATTCGTTTCATCGGCGATATTGAAACCGGGGTGGCCGGAGAAATTGCCTTGGGCCTCGAAGCTTTACGATTTGCGCCCTTCAAACTGCGGCTGAAGGGCGTTGGACTTTTTGGCGGCAATAAACCCCATTCACTTTATGCAGGTGTGGAAGACTCAACCGACATTCGACGATTGCACGACCAACATGAACGCCTGTGCCAGAATTTAGGTTTACCGGCGGAACACCGGAAATTTTTACCGCATGTGACGTTGGCACGGCTTCACAATCCTGAACCGCGCGCCTTGCAGCGCTGGGTCGAAGTGCATAGTCTTTATTCAACACCGCAATTTGACGTGAACAGCTTTCAACTGTTCTCATCTCGCCCTTTAAAGGGTGGTGGCCCTTATGCGGTGGAAGCCGACTACGAGGCCCGGCGTGAACCGGCCCAACAGCTCAATACAGGAATGGCGACATGACAGAACGGTTACAAGGTGCGGCACGCGTCAAAGCCGTCACAGGATTGAACGACTGGGCTGATGTGCCGGGTCGCGATGCGATCACCAAAACCTTCCGCTTTAAAAATTTCCGCGAAGCTTGGGGTTTTATGAGCGAAGCCGCTTTGGTCGCTGAAAAAATGGACCACCACCCCGAATGGGCCAATGTCTATGGCAAGGTTGAGGTGACACTCACCACCCATTCCGCCCATGGCGTCACCGATCTTGACATCAAATTGGCGCAAAAAATGGATGAGATCGAAAGACGCTAACCATTACGGCTGAGTAACTTGACGTCAGGGGAAAGCGCCCCCATATTGTGTGCACAAATGCTTTGGAGGGCATGGTTATGGCTGAACTTCGTTATCCTAATTCCCGCACCGGCTCACAGGTTGAGATTGATCAAGGTCTCAAGTCCTATATGCTGGGCGTTTACAACTATATGGGCCTTGGTATTGGCGTTGCCGCGATTATCGTTTTGGCTGCATTCACTATTCCGGCTTTCGGCGCTATCACCCGCGTGTTGTCATTCCCAGCCATGATCGCCTTGTTGGCGCTCGGTTGGTTTGGCCCACGCATGATGTTCAATGGTTCATTGGCCAAAGCCCATGGTATTTTCTGGGCTTATGTCGCGACCTGGGGTATTGGTATTGCACCCATCGTCAGCCGCTATTTGGGCGTTGACCCCAGCATGGTGATGTCAGCCTTCTTGACGACATCGATCACCTTCGGTGCCATGAGCTTCTGGGGTTATACGACAAAGAAAGATCTCTCGGGCATGGCCAACGTCGTCGGCATGATGCTGATTGGGTTGTTGGTTGCGGCTTTGGTCAATTTGGCTATGGCTTGGATCTTTGGCGCCACAAGCGGCAACTATCTGTTCTCGGTTTTGATTTCTGGTGGCTTTGTGATTTTGGTCTCGCTGCTCACAGCATGGGAAACCCAAACCATCAAGGAAATGTATGACACCAATGACGTTGGCGACACCGCCACCCGCAAGTCAATCTTTGGTGCCTTCATGCTTTACGGCAGCTTCGTTTCGATCTTCGTAAACTTGCTGCAAATCATGGGCTTCCTCAGCAGCGACGAATAAGCCCTGCGCTATAAATACAAAAAGCCCCGGTCGAAAGATCGGGGCTTTTTTGTTTGGGAGAATCATGTCGAACACCCCCTCCCGCCTTCGGCATACTCCCCCGACTTCGTCAAGGGAGAAAATAATTTCTCCCTTGCGCCGCAGGCGTGGGGAGTACCGCGTAGCGGGGAGGGGGTGTCTGACTATTTTCCCAGTTTCGCCAATTCAGCTTCAAGCTCAGGTATAGCGGTGAACAAGTCTGCGACCAAACCATAATCCGCCACTTGGAAAATTGGTGCTTCATCGTCCTTGTTGATCGCAACGATGATTTTCGAATCCTTCATGCCTGCGAGATGCTGAATGGCACCGGAGATGCCAACGGCGATATAAAGATCAGGGGCCACCACCTTGCCGGTTTGGCCGACTTGATAATCATTGGGCACATAGCCTGCGTCCACCGCAGCACGAGAGGCACCCACCGCCGCGTTCAGCTTCTTCGCCACTGTTTCCAGCATTTTGAAGTTATCGCCATTCTGCATGCCACGGCCACCTGAGACGATGATCTTGGCCGAGGTCAATTCCGGACGATCTGAAACCGTCAGATTTTCGCTGACGTAAGAGGAGAGACCAGGATCAGCCGCTGCATTCACCTTCTCAATCGCAGCAGAACCACCCTCACCCGTTGCAGCAAACGATGCTGTGCGCACGGTGATGACTTTTTTGGCATCGAGCGATTGTACGGTTTGCACCGCATTACCCGCATAAATCAAACGCACGAAGGTATCTGCCGATTTCACTTCCGAGATATCCGAGATCTGCATCACATCGAGAAGCGCTGCCACACGCGGCATAAAGTTTTTGCCGTTGGTGGTGGCGGGAGCCACCAAGTGATCATAGCCCGGTGCCAGCGCCACAATGGCAGCGGCCATGGGTTCCGCCAGCGGGCGCTCAAGCGAGGCACTTTCAAGATGCAGCACTTTTTTGACGCCTGACAATGTCGCAGCAGCTTTGGCCGCAGCATCAGCTTTGTGACCAGCCACCAGCACATGCACGTCACCACCCATTTGAGCAGCAGCAGTGAGAGCCTTGTGGGTTGCATCCTTGATCGACACATTGTCGTGTTCAGCAATCAATAGAACAGCCATCAGAACGCTCCCGCAGATTTGAGTTTGCCGACAAGTTCGGCCACTGACGAAACTTTCACGCCTGCATCACGTTTTGGCGGGTCTTCGGTTTTGATGACTTTCAAGCGGTGCTTGGTATCAACGCCGTAATCAGCCGCCGTCTTTTCATCGAGCGGCTTTTTCTTCGCCTTCATGATGTTGGGGAGTGATGCGTAACGCGGCTGGTTCAAACGCAAGTCTGTCGTCACGATCAGCGGCATCTTCACTTTCAGTGTTTGCAAACCGCCATCGATTTCGCGGGTGATGGTGGCTTCACCGGAGCCCGGTTCCAACTTCGAACAGGCCGTGGCTTGCGCCCAACCCAAAAGGGCTGCCAACATCTGGCCGGTTTGATTGGCGTCATCGTCAATCGCCTGTTTGCCCAAGATCACGATCTCAGGCTTTTCAGCGTCGACAACAGCTTTCAGGATTTTGGCAACCGCCAGCGGCTCAATAGGGTCGTCATGCTTTACCAAAATCGCACGGTCGGCACCCATGGCAAGTGCGGTGCGCAAAGTTTCCTGCGACTGTTGTGGCCCAATCGATACCACCACGATTTCTGTGGCCAAGCCTTTTTCCCTCAAACGGATGGCCTCTTCGACGCCAATTTCATCAAAGGGGTTCATCGACATTTTCACGTTTGCCAACTCTACGCCCGAGCCATCGGCCTTGACGCGAATTTTGACATTGTAATCCACCACGCGTTTGACCGCGACCAACACTTTCATGGAACTCTCCTGAAAAATTCTTGGCCGGAACCTAGTTTCGGGGGAGGCTCAAGTCAATTCCGCATGCGGCGTGGCGGTGTCGATTGCGACGATTTGGCTGGTTAAATCAGCTTTACCAAGTGCTCAAGCTCAGGATCAGGGATGCCCAGCTGCCGCAGGTGTTCGGCTGTATTCAAGACATAGTCCGTACAGCGCCCAGCTTCGCCGATGCCTTGGCGCACATAAGCCAAGATTTGGGCCTCGGTTTTTTGACCTGCATATTGTCCGTGTGTCTGGTCCACCACATAGGTGAGGGCTGAAACGCTTCTGCCACCGGATAAAACCACTGGCAAAAAAACCTCCTTGTAAATCGGCGTAATCAACTCCCGCGCCGTCAGGTAAGCAAAAGTGTCAGGCCAATGCTGCTCTTCAACTTCAAAAGCCACACCATTGCAAAAGCCGCCCTCATCCAAACCAAAGACGAGGCCCAAGCAGTCCTGGGTGCCGCGATACTTATGCGACAATACACAAAGCGACCGGTGAAAGCCGTCGAGTCGAGCGGCTTCTGAGTGAATGAATGAAAAGCCGGGCCGCCAGATCAGCGAGCCATAACCAAAAACCCAGCGTGTCGTGCTCATGCCTTGGGCGGCCCGCGGCCAAAGTCGGGCGCTGCCGTATCTTGCCCGGCTTGAATAATGCCACGGCGCACGTCTCTGGCCCGCGTGAACAATTCAAACAGCGTATCGCCATCGCCCCAGCGAATGGCGCGCTGGAGCAATGACAGCTCTTCCGAAAAGCGCCCCAACATTTCCAACACAGCCTCACGATTGTTCAAAAACACATCGCGCCACATGGTGGGGTCAGAGGCTGCAATACGCGTGAAGTCACGAAAGCCACCGGCGGAATATTTTATGACTTCGGAATTGGTGACTTCCTCCAAGTCTGATGCTGTGGCCACCGTATTGTATGCAATCAGATGCGGCAAGTGACTGGTGATGGCCAAGACGAGATCATGATGTTCCGGCGTCATTTCTTCGACGTTTGACCCCAGCGCTTCCCAGAAGGATTTGAGCTTGGCCAAAGCTGCCGCATCGACGTGGGGTGGTGGCGTCAAGATGCACCAGCGATTGTCAAACAAAGTGGCAAAGCCAGCACGCGGACCTGATTGCTCGGTACCCGCAATCGGGTGGCCGGGAATGAAGTGCACATTCAATGGCAAGTGAGGAGCCACATCTCGCACCACCGCACCTTTCACCGAACCCACGTCGGTGAGAATGGCTCCAGCCTTCAAGTGTGGTGCGATTTCTTCTGCGAGGTCAGCATAGGTGCCGATTGGCGAACACAGGATGACAATGTCAGCGTCTTTCACCGCTTCAGCCGCACTGTCATGTGTCGCATGAACAATACCAATCTCAAGGGCGGTCACTCGTGTTTCAGCACTGCGGGCATAACCACTGATGTGCTTGACCAAGCCCCCACGCCGTGCGGCATGGGATAGGGACGAGCCCAGAAGCCCCAGTCCCAACAGCGCCATTTTTTCAAACATCACGCTCACGCCATAAATCCTTGCAGCGCCTTGGTCAAAGCGTGATTGGCCTCGTCAGTTCCCACCGACATGCGCAATGCATTGGGCAAACCGTAACCATCCATGCGGCGGATGACGATGCCATGCTCCTGCAAATATGCGTCAGCCATCGCAGCGGTTTTATCGGCAGTGAAATGCACCAACACAAAATTGCCGACGCTTGGCGTAATGCGCAAACCAAGCTTCAAAATCTCGTCACTGAGCCATCCCAGCCATTTTGTGTTGTGGGCCAGGGCCTGATCCATAAACGACGCGTCCTGGATCGATGCCACACCCGCAGCAATGGCTGGCAGTGACACATTGAAGGGACCGCGAATGCGATTGAGCACATCCATCACATGCGCTGGACCATAAGCCCAACCCAAACGCAAAGCAGCAAGCCCGTGAATTTTTGAGAAGGTGCGGGTCATCACGACATTTTCAAATTCAGACACCAGCGCAATACCGGATTCATAATCATTCGCGGTCACAAATTCCGCATATGCTGCATCAACAATCAACAGCACATCAGACGGCAAAGCGGCATGCAAACGGCGCAACTCGCTGTAAGAAATATAGGTGCCGGTGGGGTTATTCGGGTTGGCCACAAACACCATTTTGGTTTTTGGAGTCACAGCAGCAATCATCGCATCCACATCCGTGATGAAATGGGTTTCCTTTGCGACAACTGAAGTTGCACCATTGGTTTGGATCACAATCGGATAAACCATAAAGCCATATTGGCTATAAACGGCCTCATCACCCGGTCCCAAATAGGCGTGGGCCAGCAATTGCAGAATTTCATCAGACCCAGCACCGCAGATGATGCGATCCGCTGACAAGCCATAGCGCTGCGCAATTGCTTCGCGCAAAGCTGTGGAACTGCCGTCTGGATAGAGTGCTAGTTTTTCAGACGCTTTGGCAAAAGCTTCAACCGCCTTGGGGCTGGCACCAATCGGTGATTCATTGGAAGAGAGCTTATAGATCTTCGAACCCTTGGCCGAACTTTTGCCGGGCACATAGGCTTCAATATCCAATATGCCAGCCTTGGGCGCTGGACGCTTCAAACTCTGTGTCATCATCAAACCTCGATGGCCGAGGGATAGCGCCCCGCAAGCTTCAGGCCAAGCGAGATATTAGACCGCGTCAGTCCGACAATCGGGCCCTCGTGTTCCGAGTAAAAACCGGCCAAAGCCGACAAGCGCCACGGACCGCTTTTCACTTGCCACAAAGGTTGCAAGGCAAAGTCACGCGGCAAATTGCCTTGCGTGATCAACAGCGTTTCATCTGCGCCTGAGGCTTCTACCGGCGCATTGCCGAAGATTAAAAGTTGAGGTGCAGCCTCGCTTTTGATCACTGGTAAAGCGCCAATGATCTGCGCTGTTCCGGCTTTGCCCGCAACGCAAGCTTCAATCCACGGACTTTCGGTTTCGACAACGCAAATATCACCCGTAGTGACATTTACTTGCATCAGGGCTTGGGCCTCATCTTTCCATTCCTCAACCGCCATGCCGGGGAAATGATCCCGCAAGCGCAGGCGGTGGCCTAATGTTGATGACAGACGCTTGGACACATGCAAGGTCATGGACGCCTGCGAGAGGCTCGATTCTGTTAAAATTCTGCGCCAAAGACCAAGGATGAAAGCCGGGTCAAGGGACT
>JAYUQS010000223.1:0-7211 GCA_043756645.1 Hyphomicrobiales bacterium
TGCAAGTCTGGTTGGTGCGAAATGGCTTTCAGGGCTGGATGACTTCATCATGTCTGATATGGGTGGTACGACAACCGACGTTGGCATTTTGGAAAAGGGCAGGCCGCTTGTGGCCCCACACGGCGCTGAAGTGGGTGGATGGCGCACCATGGTTAAAGCCATTGATGTGAAAACCATTGGGCTTGGTGGCGATAGCGAAATTACCATAGGTACCAATGGCAGAATTGAAGTCGGTCCGCAGCGGGCTGTGCCATTGTCTTTAATCGCATCACGGTGCCCAGAAGTTATAGGATTGCTCGAAGCTGATTTGGCGGAGACTGACGGTGGTTCTTTGCATGGTCGGTTTTTGGTTTTGCCGTTTGGTAAAGATGACCGCCCGCCACCTGACGGTTTAAATCCCCGAGAGGCTGAGATTTTGGCGATGGTGCGTGATTTTCCTTTGGCCTTGCGCAAAGTCGCAACCTCCAGTGCCGCACAACGTGCAATCGTGGCGTTGCGCCGTAAAGGTTTGGTGCAGCTTTGTGGCTTCACGCCATCGGATGCAGCGCATGTTTTGAAATTGCAAGCCAACTGGTCGGCCGATGCGGCATTGCTGGGGGCAAAGCTTCTGGCGCGCTTTAGAACCATGATGTTGTTGGATGAAGCGGGGTTGAACAGTTTCTGCCGTGAAGTCTGGAGTGCGGCTGTCACAAAATCAGCCCGTATTATCATCGATACAGCACTTGGACCATTGGCTGACGGCAACACTCTTTTGGTGGCCGTTTGTGAAGGTCGTGTCGGCGTTGGCCGCGCACGGGTTTCGATTTCGCCGGCAATGCCGATTGTTGCGGTGGGCGGCCCTGTGCGGATTTACTATGATGAAGTTGCGCGTCGCTTAGGCACTGAAGTGGTTTTTGCACCTTATTGTGATGTGGCAAATGCGGTGGGGGCGGCTTCTGCTTTGGTCGTCGACCGGGCTGTCGTTTCGGTTGAAGGCGATGGCAATGGCTTGTTTCGTGTGCATGGCGGAGGCAAAGCCGAGCCATTCGGGTCTGGAAAGTTGGCCTTGGCGCGGGCGGTTGAGTTGGCAACACATCTTGCAACAACGCAGGCATTACGGCGCGGCGCATTTGAACCTCGCGTTGATTTGAGCATTGAAAAGAATTTGATGCCCGAGGCGCGGGATGATGATGGTTTGCTGACGGCACTCGTAACGGCAGAAGCCATTGGGCGTCCTGTTCAGAATTGATTCACCACATCTCAATCCTTCTCTGATTATTATGCTTAAGGCGCTACTTGCGCGGACCTTGGCAATCTCCCGTTAACCGAACTTGCGTTAGGGTTCCTTAATTATCGGGAGAATATTTGAATCATGAACGCGCACAGTATTACAGGTTGGGAAGATTTGGGTGCCAAAGCCAGCACATGGCGTATTGAGCGCGAGCAGGCCCCCAAACCACAAGTCGCAGCATTTTTCCCTGACCAGAATGGCGGCGTTTATGAAAAATTGCTGTCAGCCTTGCCTGTAGCCCTGCATTGCATGGATGCATCGGGACGGTTGATTTCGGCAAACCAACAATGGTGTATAAACTTTGGCTATGCGCTGCATGAAGTTTTGGGCCGCTCTTTCAGTGAGTTCTTGCCGGTGGAAAGCCGCAGCAAGCTGGTCACAACAATTTACCCGAAATATTTGACCACCAGCATTTGTCGTTCCGAAGAAATTCTGTTGATCCGTAAAGATGGCTCTTTGGCGACGGTATTGTTGTCGATGACAGCTTATCGTGGTGACAAGGGTAGGTTGGATCGTTCTGTCTGTATGATGGAAGATGTGTCTGAAAAGAAAATCGCAGCATTGGCCACCAACCGAAGCGACCAACGCTTCCGCGCAGCATTTGCAGCTTCCGTTCATGCCATGGCCGTGATTTCACCAACCGGCCAAATTGAATTTGCCAACGAAGCATTTAAAACTTTCCTCGAACGCCGCGACGTTGAAGCTGCGACTTATGGTTTTGATGAGTGGCTGCATAAAGATGACCGCGGCCAATTCCTGAATGGTCTGCGTCAATTGCTTTCCAACGAAAACAATCAGTTTAACTCAGAACTGCGTTTCGTCAGCGCTGATGGCAAAGTCGTTCACGGCTCGACGTCGGTTGCCTTGGTCAAGAATGACAATGGCGGCACAGAGCAGTTGGTGATCCAGATTGTCGATGTGACCGAGCGCAAGACGATCAATGACCGTTTGCAACGGGCCCAGAAGATGGAAGCGGTTGGGCAGCTGACCGGTGGTTTGGCGCATGACTTTAACAATCTTCTCACCATTATCATCGGTAATTTACAATTGCTCGACGGCAAGGTGACGACGGATGAAAAATCCGCCAAGCGTCTGATAGAAGCACAAGATGCCGCGAAGAAGGGGTCAGACCTTACGCGCCAGTTGCTGGCCTTCGCGCGCAAGCAAGATCTTGAGCCGCGCGATACGTCGATCAATGAGATGGTGCGCGGTATGGAAAGTTTGGTTGCCCGCACCATCGGCGAGAATATTGAACTGAAGATGGAGACAGTTGGGGGCGATCCACGCTCGCTGATTGATCCGTCGCAACTTGAAAGTGCTATTCTTAATCTGTCGATCAATGCGCGCGATGCAATGCCGGACGGCGGCAAGCTGACAATTGAAACGCAAGCGGCTTATCTCGACCGTTATTATGCGGAGAAAAATCCTGAAGTTGTGCCCGGCCATTATGTGCTGGTGGCCGTATCTGACTCCGGCACCGGCATGGCGCCTGAGTTGATCGAGAAAGTCTTCCAACCATTCTTCACCACCAAAGCGGCGGGCAAGGGCTCCGGCCTTGGATTGTCGATGGTTTATGGTTTCATCAAGCAGTCGGGTGGACATATCCAAGTTTACTCTGAAGTGGGCCATGGCACATCGATCAAGATGTATCTGCCACGCCGCATGCGTCCGGGTGAAGTTGAAGTTGAAAGTTCCGTTGCAACAACCGCAGTGTCTGCAGCACCAGTTGCCGCCGTTCATGCGATTGCACCTGTATTAGAAGTTCCACCTGTTGAAGTGAAGCGTCCGAAGATCCTTGTTGTTGAAGATCAGGAAGCGGTGCGCGCTGTGGCCTGCGGCTTCCTGGAAGACTTCGGCTATGAAATCATCGAAGCAGGCGACGGCTTTGAAGCCCTCTCCAAGTTGCAGGAACATGATGACGTTGATCTGATGTTCTCTGACGTGGTGATGCCCGGCGGCATGAACGGCTTTGACTTGGCGCAAGCGGCGTTGAGCATGAAACCAGGACTGAAAGTGGTTCACACCTCGGGCTATCCAAAGGGTGCCATGGTGCACCAGGACGAGCCACGTTTCAAAGAAGGCTTCATCATCATGAAGCCCTACCGCCGTGAAGATTTACAAAAGATCATCAAGGATGCGCTGGAACGGCAGTAAAGCTTTCCGAAGCAGTGTTTTAAAGCTAAGAAGCCCCTCGGCAATCGCCTGAGGGGCTTTTGTTTTTGGCTTGATGTGGAGAACAAAATTGGCTTCAGGATTATTTGCGCTGCTGGATGACGTTGCGGCGATTGCAAAAGTTGCGGCGTCTTCGCTGGATGATATTGCGACACAAACAGTGAAGGCCGGATCGAAAGCCGCTGGCATCGTGATTGACGATACGGCTGTGACGCCGCGTTATGTTGTGGGGTTTGCGTCTGATCGTGAACTCCCAATCATCTATAAAATTGCGATTGGGTCACTGAAGAACAAATTGCTGATCCTGTTGCCGGGTGCGCTGTTTTTGTCGTGGTTATTGCCATGGGCGATTACGCCATTGCTGATGTTTGGTGGCTTGTTCCTGTGTTTTGAGGGTTATGAAAAACTGCACAGCATGGTGGTGCCGCATGATGAACATCATGATGAACACACGACTGAAACTGGTGCGCAATCCGCGAATGAACTTGAAAATGAAAAGGTCGTTGGTGCCATTCGCACTGACTTTATTCTTTCAGCCGAAATCATGGCGCTGACACTTGCGGGTGTCGCCAATCAGCCTTTGGTCATGCGCTCGATTATTTTGGGAGCTGTGGGCATTATGATCACAGTAGCGGTTTATGGAGTCGTCGCCTTAATTGTGAAAGCAGATGATGCAGGTGCTGCGATGGCACGTACTGGAAAGCCGGGCATTGCGCAGCTAGGCGTTGGCTTGGTGAAGGGCATGCCGGTGTTTCTGTCAATCCTCAGTGTTGTTGGTACGCTGGCGATGATATGGGTGGGCGGCGATATTATTCTGCACGGTCTGGCACAATACGGCATTGATGGACCGGAGCATTGGATCAAAGATACGGCCAAGTCCATCGCTGGCGTGCTGCCATTGATGACCGGCTTCTTCACATGGTTGTTTGGGGCTTTTGGTTCTGGCGTTGTTGGAGCGGTCTTGGGCTCTCTCACAGTGCCTGTGGTGACCTACATTATTTCGCCCTTGATGAAAGCTGTCAGAAAGCACTAGAAGCCCGTCAACAACACAGTTGAAGGTTTCCAATGGCACGCCAATTTATCTATCATATGCAAGGTCTTTCCAAATCTTACGCCGGTGGCAAAAAGGTTTTGGACAATGTGCATTTGTCGTTTTACCCCGATGCAAAGATTGGCGTTCTTGGTCCTAACGGCTCGGGTAAATCGACGCTGCTCAAAATCATGGCGGGGCTTGATACGGAATGGAACGGCGAGGCGTGGCTGGCTGATGGCGCGACTTGTGGTTATCTCGAACAAGAGCCGCAGCTTGATGCGACCAAGGACGTGCTCGGCAATGTGATGGAGGGTGTGGCTGCGAAGAAAGCCATTCTCGACGAATACAATGCCTTGATGGCTGACTATAATGACGAGAACGCCGAAAAGGCCGGCAAGCTGCAGGACGTCATCGATTCACAAAACCTGTGGGACCTTGAAGCGCAAGTGGAGCAGGCCATGGACGCGCTGCGCTGCCCGCCCGGTGATGCCACGATTGAAAAACTTTCAGGCGGTGAAAAGCGCCGCATTGCTCTCACGCGTTTGCTGTTGGCGAAACCTGATCTCATCCTGCTCGACGAACCGACGAACCATCTCGATGCTGAATCTGTCGAGTGGCTTGAACATCATTTGCGCGATTACCCAGGTGCCATTCTGATCGTCACCCATGACCGTTACTTCCTCGACAATGTGACGGGCTGGATTTTGGAATTGGATCGTGGCCGCTCGATTCCCTATGAAGGCAATTACTCGGCCTACCTCGCGCAGAAAGCCAAGCGCTTTGCGCAAGAGGGCCGTGAAGATGCAGCCCGCGTTAAAGTGTTGGAACGCGAGTCAGAGTGGATCGGCAAATCACCCACCGCCCGCCAGGCCAAGAGCAAGGCGCGTATCAAGGCTTATGATGAGTTGCTCAAGATCAACGAGGAACGCACGCAGTCGCACTCCGCACAAATCATCATTCCGCCGGGCGAGCGCTTGGGCGATACGGTGATCACGGCGGAAGGCTTGTCGAAGGGCTATGGTGATCGTCTGCTCATCGACAATCTGGAATTCCAACTGCCACCGGGCGGCATCGTCGGCATCATCGGGCCAAACGGTGCGGGTAAGTCCACGCTGTTCCGCATGATCACGGGGCAGGAAACGCCGGACGCGGGTTCCATCGTCATCGGGCCCACAGTGAAGTTGGGTTATGTCGATCAGTCACGTGACTCGCTCGACCCCAACGCAACAGTGTGGCACGAAATTTCCGGCGGCAGCGACATCGTCACACTGGGCAAACGCGAAATGAATTCCCGCGCCTATGTGGGGGCCTTCAATTTCAAAGGCGGCGACCAACAACAAAAAGTCGGCACACTCTCAGGCGGCCAACGCAACCGCGTGCATCTGGCGAAAATGTTAAAGAGCGGTGCCAACGTATTGCTGCTTGACGAACCCACCAACGACCTCGACACGGAAACGCTTGCCGCATTGGAAGAAGCCCTGGAAGACTTCGCCGGCTGCGCCGTGGTGATTTCGCATGACCGCATGTTCTTAGATCGCTTGGCCACGCATATCCTCGCGTTCGAAGGCGATTCACACGTCGAGTGGTTTGAAGGCAACTTCCAGGAATACGAACGCGATAAGGCAAGAAGACTGGGCGAAGATTCACTGATGCCTTCACGGATTAAGTATAAGAAGTTTGAGCGGTAACGCTTTCCCTCATCCTCTAGACATCGCTTTCGATGTCGGCAGCGGCCTGTCGGCCACCTTCTCCCGTTAGAAGAAACGGGAGAAAGCTGATCGTAGTTATCGCCTTCTCCCGCACTTTGCGCGGGAGAAGGTGGCCAAAGGCCGGATGAGGGATTAGTTGAAAGTGGTGCAATAAAAAAGTTCAAAGTAAAAAACTGTCCAATGCAACATCAAACAAAGTCATAGACCGCGCAGCAGCTCAGACACTCCAATGACCCACTACATCGCCCTCGTTCACAAAGACCCTGACTCCGCATTCGGCGTTCAATTCCCTGATGTGCCCGGATGTTTCTCTGCTGCTGATGACATGGTGGATCTCATCAGCAATGCCACCGAAGCCTTGAGCCTGTGGGCGGAAGATGAAGCGCCACCCCTGCCTCGCAGCCATGAAGACTTGCTCAAAGACCGCGACATCACAACTGAATTGGCAGCAGGGGCCTTCCTTATTTCTGTGCCGCTCGTCAGCAATGATACGCGGGTTGTTTCGGCCAATATTTCGCTGGAACGCGGCATGCTGAAAGCCATCGACGAAGCTGCAAAGCGCCGCAAGCTCACGCGTTCGGCGTTTCTGGCACAGGCGGCGAAGAATGAGATTGAGCGGTAAAATGTCTTCCTCGCGCGGTACGCGTGGGGGAGTCCCCCGAAGGGGGGAGGGGGTGTATCCACTAAAACGACTGCCAATCTTTCTGCACCCGATACCCCATCCCGGCTTTCGCCGTACTTCCCCAGCTGCGCTGAGGAAGAAATCGAAATGATTGAAATCCGATCTAAATCTGATTATGTTACGATTACGGAGATTTCAAAATGCTGCTCAATCGTTCGAACCAAGCCGTTTCTGCCACTGACTTGCAAAAGAAAACGAAGGAATTGCTGGACCGCATTTCTACGGGGGCAGACCATCATCTCGTTGTCATGCGCGATAATCGTCCAACGGCGGTGATGATGGGGACAGAGCGCTATGAGGCCATGATGGACGAATTGGCTGATCTTCGCATTGAGGCTGTTGCCC
>JAYUQS010000224.1:0-20772 GCA_043756645.1 Hyphomicrobiales bacterium
AACCATAACGTTTCACCATCAAAGCCTCCTTCAATAAGGCTCCCTATGAATCACGTTTCAAATGATTTGCGAATCCCCTAATTGACGACACGCCCTAGCCACTCTTCTGGACTGGCCGTCTTTTTTCAAAAATAACCAAGGCAATGCCGAAAAGTATTGCCGCAGACGCCAGCGTAAGTCGCCAAGTTACATGTTCACCTAAAAGCGCTATGCCGCCAAGTGCCGTAATGACCGGCACACTCAGCTGCACGGTCGCGGCTTGCGTTGCTTTCAACATGGGCAATGCGCGATACCAGATTGCGTAGCCGATGCCTGAGGCGACTGCACCCGATGCCACTGCATAGAGAACGCCCACTTTGTCCAAACGCATGTCACTGAGCATCACCAAATTCAATCCAAGCGCAAATGGCAGCGTTCTTAAAAAATTACCGGATGTCACACTGGTTGGATCCCCAGTCCCACGACCCCGCAATGAATAAACGCCCCACGCGACGCCTGCGCAAATCATGAGCATAGCACTCTGAAGCGGTGGCGTAGAGAGTCCGGGAAGCAGCAATACCACCAACCCGCCCAACGCCAATGCAAGGCCCAGCATTTGTAACAGGTGAAGTCTTTCACCTGACCATATACCAAAACCGATCATAGAAATTTGCACAGCACCGAACAATAGCAGTGCGCCGGTGGCAGCCGGAAGATGAATATACGCGAATGAAAAACCCGCCGCATAGGTAAACAGCGCAAGTGCCGAAGGCCAACTTCCCAAGCTTGCATTGGCTTTTCCCGTCATACGCAAAATCAGCCAAAGTGTGATCGCTGCCGCAAGCAACCTCACAGAGGTAAAACTCGCCGCGTCAATCGTGGTGTATTTAAGTGCTAAGCGGCACAATAGCGAATTGCCTGCGAAAGCAACCATCGCAAGACCCGTGAGCAAAATGGCGTGTTTGTTCGGCATAAAGCTCAACCTATCAGATATCGCTGGTGCGCCGCGCGTTTCCTATTTCACCCGCGCCTTACGCACTTTCTTCACTGCTGCCGCCTTCGGCTCCTCACTCTTCGCTTTGGCATTCCGTGGCAACGACTTCCGCTCCGGTGGCTTGGGTAGCGAAGAGCGCTCTTCGTCCCGACCAAGATAGTGCAGATCCAGCTTGTCATCCTTCAACAGAATGCGCACCGTGCCACCCTTGGTGAGTTTGCCGAACAGCACTTCCTCGGCCAACGGCTTTTTAACATGCTCCTGGATAACCCGCGACAGTGGCCTTGCGCCCATTTGCTGGTCGTAACCGGTTTTCGACAACCAGTCGGCGGCTTCGGTTGAGATTTCGATGTTGATTTGGCGTTCGGCCAATTGGGCTTCCAGTTGCAGGATGAATTTTTCCACCACTTTGCGCACCACTTCCGGCGGCAAATGTGCAAAGTTTACAGTGGCATCCAATCGGTTTCGGAACTCAGGTGTGAACATGCGGGTGATGGCTTCATTGTCTTCGGCAATGCGCACGTTGGAGCCAAAGCCAATCGCAGGCTTCGACATTTCAGCCGCACCGGCATTGGTGGTCATGATCAAAACCACATTGCGGAAGTCGACGGACTTGCCGTTGTGATCGGTCAATTTGCCGTGGTCCATGACCTGCAACAGAATGTTGAAAAGATCAGGATGCGCCTTTTCGATTTCATCGAGCAGCAACACGCAATAAGGGTTCTGATCAATGCCGTCCGTCAGCAGCCCACCTTGATCAAAGCCGACATAGCCCGGAGGCGCACCAATGAGGCGCGAGACTGAATGACGTTCCATATATTCCGACATATCAAAGCGCAGGAATTTGACGCCCAATACCTCAGACAAGCGCTTGGCCACTTCAGTTTTACCCACGCCGGTGGGGCCCGCAAACAAGTAGCTGCCAATAGGTTTTTCCGGCTCACGCAGGCCCGCTCGGGCCAGCTTGATGGCCGAGGCCACTTGCTCAATCGCCTTGTCCTGACCGAACACGAGACGCTTCAATTCCGACTCGAGGTTCTTCAAAACAGCAGCGTCATCACGCGACACAGTTTTCGCGGGGATGCGGGCCATAGTGGCGATGGTGGCTTCGATTTCCTCAACGCCAATGATCTTTTTGCGCTTGGCCTCAGGCAACAGCATCAATGCCGCACCCGACTCGTCGATCACGTCGATGGCCTTGTCCGGCAGTTTGCGGTCAGTCATGTAACGGGCCGACAGCTGCACGGCGGTTTCAATCGCTTCATCCGTATATTTAACTTTGTGGTACTCTTCGTAATAGGGCTTGAGGCCTTTCAGAATGGCGATCGTATCCGGCAATGACGGCTCGTTCACATCGATTTTCTGGAAGCGGCGCACGAGGGCGCGGTCCTTCTCAAAATGCTGGCGATACTCTTTGTAAGTCGTTGA
The DNA here is from genome assembly GCA_043756645.1 of Hyphomicrobiales bacterium. GTDB lineage: Bacteria > Pseudomonadota > Alphaproteobacteria > Rhizobiales > Aestuariivirgaceae > Aestuariivirga. The sequence goes on from JAYUQS010000224.1 coordinate 2,402, forward strand.
TCCGATACAACGAAGTGTGCCTGAAGCCAAGGCTGGTTTCAGCAAGTTCGAAGCATCCATGGCCCCACCCGACGTGGCACCCGCACCAATGATAGTGTGGATTTCGTCGATGAACATGATGGCACCGGGTTTGGCTTCGATTTCTTTTATCACGGCCTTGAGGCGTTCTTCAAAATCACCGCGATAGCGCGTGCCGGCAAGCAACACGCCCATGTCGAGTTGGTAGACGGTGCAACCTTTCAGTACATCCGGCACTTCGTCCTTGATGATCTTGCGGGCCAAACCTTCAGCGATTGCGGTTTTGCCAACGCCCGGATCACCCACCAAAAGCGGGTTGTTTTTTTGGCGGCGGCAGAGAATTTGTATGGTGCGGTTGACCTCTTGCTCACGGCCAATCAGCGGGTCGATCTTGCCGTTTTCGGCCTTCTTGTTGAGGTCGACGCAATAGGCTTCGAGTGCTGTTTGTTCTTTCTTGGCCTTGCCACCATTGGCACTATTGCCCTGCTGGCTTTGTTCTTCGTTGATGTGTTCTTCCTCAGCACCGCGCACGGCACGAGATTCGCTGAGACCCGGACGCTTGGCGATGCCATGCGACATATAGTTTACAGCATCATAGCGCGTCATATCCTGCTCTTGCAGGAAGAAGGCGGCATGGCTTTCACGCTCAGCGAATATGGCTACGAGTACATTAGCGCCTGTCACTTCTTCACGGCCCGATGATTGCACATGAATAACGGCGCGCTGAATAACGCGTTGGAAACCGGCGGTGGGCTTGGCTTCCTGGCCCGCTTCAGAGACTAAATTCGAAAGTTCATTATCGAGATAGTCGCGCAGATCATCTTTCAATTCATCGAGGTCAACGCCGCATGCCCGCAAAACCGCAATCGCGTCTTTGTCCTCCGTCAATGACAGCAACAAATGTTCGAGCGTGGCATATTCCTGTTTGCGCTCAGCGGCAAACGACAGAGCACGGTGAAGAGCTTTTTCAAGACTGCGGGAAAATGTGGGCAAGGCGGACTCCTAACGACGGCGATAAATCGAGCCACTGCCCGACTGTGATCATGTGTTTGATACAATATAGGATGGTTTTTGGATTTGACGAGAGGCAATTAATGTAAAGTGTGCGTCACTCTTTCTCGAGTGTACATTGCAGGGGATGACCCGCTTGACGTGCAGCATCCATCACCTGCGTCACTTTGGTTTCTGCCACTTCGAACGTGTAAACACCACAGACACCGACACCCTTTTGGTGGACATGCAGCATGATGGTGTAGGCGTCGTCGCGATTCTTTGAGAAAAATTGCTCAAGCACAAACACCACAAATTCCATCGGTGTATAATCGTCGTTGAGCAGCAACACCTTATAAAGCGAAGGCTTTTTCGTCTTCGGCTTGGTGCGCGTTAAAACACCGGTGTTGCTGTCGTCGTCATGTTTCGTGGGTTCTTTTGCCATTCCGCAGATATAGCAATGATTGTGGCAAATGTTGAGTGGGCAAAAACGAAGCAGTTGCAACTTTTCCGAGACTGCGTTAAATTGTGCAAACAATCAGGTTAACAGAATTTAAGCTTAAACCTATCTGTCGGACGCGATCATTCGAAAGTCATTGTCGCAAAATCGCTCAATAACGGCATAACTGCTCTCTGGCACACTCTTACTTCTGGCGTTCTTTACGTAATCGCTCCCAATAGTCCAATCGCTTGGCGAGATCGCGTTCGAAACCACGCTCTACGGGATGATAAAATTTTTGCCTCACCATTGCATCCGGGAAATAGTTTTGGCCGGAAAAGGCTTCGGGTTCGTCATGGTCATAACGGTAACCTGAACCATATTCCTGCTGCTTCATTAATTTCGTTGGTGCGTTCAAAATACCCTTAGGCGGCATCAGTGAGCCGGTTTCGGTTGCTTTGTTCATTGCCGCTTTAAAGGCGGTATATATGGCGTTGGATTTAGGTGCTGTGGCAATGTAAACCGTGGCCTGAGCCAGTGCCATTTCGCCTTCAGGGGAACCCAGAAAATCAAATGTGTCCTTGGCGGCTAAGGCTTGTACCAACGCTTCAGGATCAGCGAGACCCACATCTTCAACCGCCATGCGCACGAGACGTCGGGCGAGGAATAACCGGTCTTCGCCCGCAGTGAGCATGCGCGCCAAATAGTAAAGTGCTGCATCAGGATCAGAACCGCGAACTGACTTATGTAATGCTGAGATAAGATTATAATGGCCGTCGTTGGCTTTGTCGTATAGCGGAAGACGCTTGGCCACGAGTTTGCTCAAGGCTTCGGTGCCGATATCATCTCCACCTTCGGGAACACCGGCAAAAACCTCTTCCACGAGATTGAGGAAGTAACGGCCATCGCCATCAGCGAGGTTGAACAATGCATTGCGGGCCTCGACGGTCAACGGCAAAGGGCGGCGTTCAAACATTTCCGCCCGACCAATGAGTGCCGCAAGAGCTGTTTCGTCTAAACGGTTGAGCACCAACACCTGACAGCGCGACAAGAGTGCGCCGTTCAATTCAAATGACGGGTTTTCTGTTGTTGCGCCCACAAGTGTGATGGTGCCATTTTCAACGAATGGCAAAAACGAATCTTGCTGGGATTTGTTGAAGCGATGAATCTCATCAACGAAAAGCAGTGTTGCCCTGCCCTGCTCGCGCCGCATGCGGGCCTGCTCGAAAGCTTTTTTCAAATCAGCAACGCCGGAGAAAATCGCCGACATTTGTTCAAACACCAAGCCCGTGGCACCCGCCAGCAGCCGCGCCATGGTGGTTTTGCCAGTGCCTGGTGGGCCCCAGAAAATCAATGAGGGTATGCGGCTTGAAGCGAGCATGCGGGTGAGCGTGCCTTCCGGGCCGACCAAATGATCCTGCCCCACAACATCCTCAAGTCGTTGTGGGCGGAGCTTGTCAGCCAGCGGACGTGGTCCTTCGGCAGTAACCCCTCCCGCATCAAACAGCGATGTCATCCCCGGAACTTCAGCCTGAGTTTACGGTTATTCCGCAGCACACCAATTTCCCAGCGGCGTTGTTCATTTTTGATCGCATCCATAACCGCGTCAACAGTTGTGACGGGTGCGCCATTCACTTCGAACACCACATCGCCCTTCTTAAACACCTGCGCTGCAAGCGGGTCAGTAATCTTCATCAAGACAACGCCACTGGTGTCAGCCGGAAGCCCTACTTCTTCGGCCACAGCAGGTGACAGATTGGCGATGATAACGCCCGTCAGAGGTGAGCGGTTGTCAATGATTGTCTCTTCACGCGGCACAGTCTCAGGTGCCGCAATCAGCCGCACACGGGTTTCATAGGTCTTCTCCGCACGGCGATATTCCACCATGCGCGTTTCACCAATTTGTGCCGTACCAACGCGAAAGCCGAATTCCTGGCTGCCCTCAATGGCTTTGTCATCAATGGCCACAATTACGTCGCCACGTTGAAGTCCCGCTGCTTGAAGCGGACTTTTGGGGTGAAGTTTTACAATAAGCGTTCCCTCAGGCCGCGCGAAGCCTAAACTTTCCGCTACGTCCGGCGTTACGTCTTGCAGTTCAACGCCGAGCCACGGGCGTTTGATTTTTGTTGAACCCGTTTTAGCAGTCGCCACCACAGTGTTGACCATGTTGGAGGGAATAGAAAAGCCAATGCCGATGGAACCGCCAGAGCGCGAAAAAATCGCGGTATTGATTCCGACAAGCTCGCCATTCATGTCCACCAAAGCACCGCCTGAGTTGCCGGGATTAATGGCGGCGTCAGTTTGAATGAAGAATTGATAATCGGTGATGCCCACTTGCGTACGTGCCAAGGCGGAGACGATGCCGCTGGTCACAGTTTGACCCACGCCGAAGGGATTGCCGATGGCCAAGACCAAATCACCAACCTCCAGATTGTCAGAATCTGAAAAAATCAGGATCGGCAAGTCTTCATCACCAGCGTCAATTTTCAAAACCGCAAGATCAGTGCGTTCATCGGCTAACAAGAGTTTGGCTTCAAATTCGCGCCGGTCAGATAAAACAACACGGATGTCAGACCCGTTGGCAATGACGTGGTTGTTGGTGACGATGTAGCCTGTGCTATCGACGATCACGCCGGACCCCAGGGAATTTGCAACGCGCTCACGAGGGCGACCGAAGTTGCCGTCCTCACCGAAGAAGCGGCGGAAAAACGGATCAGCCAGCAAGCCGGTTTCCTGCTGCTTTTCAATGCGTTTTGCATAAACGTTGACAACCGCTGGTGCTGTGCGTTTGACAATCGGCGCGAAGCTGAGTTGCACCTCGGCGCGTGATTGCGGCACAGCGGTTTCAGCTCTTATTGCCTCGCCGCTCAGGGTCAAAACGACGATCATCAATAGGATACGCAGCATTGCAAATCACTCCTTCAAAGCAGGCTTACCTGCGATCCAATTTGGTTGACAAGATGACGGCGGTTTCAATGTCATTGACACCTTTCAACATGCCGATTTTATCGATCAGTTTATCCATATCTTCTGATGTGGGGGTTTTCACAACGGCAACAAGATCAAACTTGCCGCTGACGGTGTGCAGAGTCTCGACTTGTGGATAAGTCCCGATGGTGCGGGCCACTTCAATTTGTTGGCGCGGTTCGACTCCAAGTGTGATGAGAGCGGAAATACCCGGCACCTTTGCCGCTTTGCCCAGCTTGACCGCATATCCTGCAATAACACCGGATTCCTCAAGCCGCTTCAAACGGTCCTGCACAGTGGTGCGTGACACGCCGAGTTTGCGGGCAAGCGAGGCAACGGATTCACGTGCGTCGAGTTTGAGCAGACCCAGCAGTTCATCATCTTTGTCTGACATTTTCACTCCGACGGTGTAATCGGCATTATGACGGAAATTCCGACTCACAGCAACAGAATGCAGTCTTTTATTCGTCACTGTCGTTGGGCATTTTAAGCGCGACTCACAGGAGCAAACCATGACCGCCACCATTCTTCAGCACCCCGCACAAACCACTGGTTTTGCCGACGCCGCAGCAGTTGCCAAAGCCTTGTCACCTGAAGAAGGCGTTTTTCTTTTTTCTGCTGAAGAGTTGACGTCACGTGCGCGGCAATTCATTGATCATTTTCCGGGCACGGTTTCCTATGCGGTGAAGTGCAATACGTCGCCTGATGTGATTGCTACATTGGCGAAAGCTGGTGTCATGCATTGGGATGTGGCTTCCGTGCACGAAATGGCAGCAGTGAAGGCGGTGACCCAGTCAGCGCATTTTCACTATCACAACCCGGTGAAATCCCGCCGTGAAATCAAAGACGCTTATGAGATTTACGGCTGCCGTCGCTTTGTCGTGGATTGCCGTGAAGAGTTGAAAAAAATCATTGATGTGATTGGACAAGATGACACTGTAGAGGTGGCCGTTCGCCTGGTGTTGCCGCGTGATCGTGGATCATCGGTACATGATTTTTCAAGCAAGTTTGGTGCGCCTGAGCACATTTGTGTGGAGTTGTTGCAGCAAGCAGTCGCTGCCGGTTATCAACCGGTTTTGACCTTCCATCCGGGATCGCAAAGTACTGAGCCACAGGTATATGTGCGCCATATCGAAGCCGCTGCCCGCATTGCCAAAGCAGCAAATGTGAATGTCCGTACATTGAATGTGGGTGGCGGTTTTCCGGCAAATTATGAACTTTCGACGGCACCTGAACCCGAAATATTTTTCCGAGCAATCGACCAAGCCGTAACCAAAGCTTTCGGACCTGATCACCCCGCGTTGGAATGTGAACCGGGACGTGGGTTGGTGGCAACTTGCATGAGCTTGTTGGTTCAAGTGAAGCTGGTCTGCACAGATGGCGATGATGTTTTCATCAACGACGGGGTTTACGGTGGCTTGATGGAATACATGCAGGTGCCGGATTTGAAACCGCCCTACCGATTGCTGCGCGACGGCAAGGAACTGGAAGGTGTGGCCAAATCTTACAAGGTGTTTGGCCCGACGTGCGATCCGCTTGATGTTTTGCCGCATCGTTTGGACCTATACCAAGGCATCCGCGAGGGCGACTTTATTGAATTCGGCACACTGGGCGCTTACGGGCTGGCAACTGCGACACGCTTCAATGGCTATGGCAAGCACGAGGTCATAGCGGTGGATAAGGTTTTGGAGATGTAAGTCGCCACATCGGCACCATGCGGCACAAATTGACGACAGATTTGTGTTGAGACCATCGTTGCATTGCGGCTGCATAACAGCGCAGTATCATCGGCAATCAAGGCAGCATCATTGACCTTTTTGTTGCGGCGCAATATGCTGGTCGAAATAGGAGATGATCATGGCTGCAACCACCAAGACTGCGACTCTGACGCTGGACGGCAAGGCTTTTGAATTTCCGGTGCACAAAGGATCCATCGGGCCTGACGTCATCGACATCGGCAAGCTCTATGCCCAAACCAAAGCCTTCACATTCGACCCCGGTTTCACGTCAACGGCGGCGTGCCACTCGGCCATCACTTACATTGATGGCGATGAAGGTGTGTTGCTGTATCGCGGTTACCCGATTGAGCAATTAGCTGAAAAGGGCGATTTTCTCGAAACCTGTTATTTGCTCTATTATGGTGAGTTACCAACGCCTGAGCAGCGCAAAACTTTTGAAAGAAACATCACCTATCACACCATGGTCAATGAACAGATGGTGCTGTTTTTCCGTGGTTTCCGTCGTGATGCCCACCCGATGGCTGTGATGGTGGCGGTGGTTGGAGCACTTGCCGCTTTTTATAATGACTCCACTGATGTGACCGACGCCCGCCAACGCGAAATTGCAGCGCACCGGATGATTGCAAAAATCCCGACGATTGCCGCCATGGCATTCAAATATTCAATTGGTCAGCCCTTTGTTTATCCGCTGAACTCGCTTGATTATGCGTCAAATTTCCTGCGCATGTGTTTTGCTGTACCTTGCGAAGACTATGTGGTGAACCCCGTTCTGGCCCGCGCCATGGACCGTATTTTCACGCTTCACGCTGATCATGAGCAGAACGCTTCGACGTCGACTGTGCGGCTTGCAGGGTCTTCGGGTGCAAATCCGTTTGCCTGTATTGCAGCCGGTATTGCCTGCCTCTGGGGCCCTGCCCATGGCGGTGCCAATGAAGCGGCTTTGAAGATGCTTGAGGACATCGGCACAGTCGATAAGATTCCCGCCTTCATCGAAAAGGTGAAAGACAAGTCTTCCAACATCAAGCTGATGGGCTTTGGCCACCGGGTTTATAAGAACTATGACCCACGCGCCAAGATCATGCAAAAAACGGCTTATGAAGTGTTTGATGCACTTGGTGTTGAAGATGATCCACTGCTTGCTGTGGCAAAAGAATTGGAACGCATTGCGCTGTCAGATGATTATTTCATCTCGCGCAAACTTTATCCGAATGTGGATTTCTATTCCGGCATTATTTTGCGCGCCATGGGCTTCCCGACTTCCATGTTCACGGTGCTGTTCGCCGTGGCCCGCACCATTGGCTGGATCAGCCAGTGGAAGGAAATGATTGCCGACGAACAACAAAAAATCGGCCGTCCACGTCAGCTTTATGTGGGTGCGCCAAAGCGTGACTATGTTGAGAAGAACAAGCGGGGTTAAGCAAGGGACCTCATCCGTCTTGCGCTCTGCGCAATCCACCTTCTCCATTTTCAATGGAGAAGGGACAAAGAATGTCGCTTCTCCACAGGGTGGAGAAGCTGTCACGAAGTGACTGATGAGGTCCCTTCCCTAACTCTTCCACCAGATTATCCATTGGGACCGGAGTGGCGAGATGTCGTTGCCCGGTCCTTTATTATGGAGTTTGTGCAAGCGTGCCGCTGTTGGTGCGGCTGGCAGGAATGCGGCACGGACTTGTTTCGGGACTTTGGCGAGATGGGGTTCGGCTTCACGTAAGCGTTTTTGTGCGTGAGCTAAAAGGTCAGACACATCCGGCAGCAGATGCACACCGCCATGTGGCAGTTGCGGCTTCAACACCATTAAATCTGCAATCCCATGCGCCACGCCGAGAAGCCCTGCCGCTTCGCTGATACCCTGCGCTTTTCCGTTTAATAGAATTTGTGCCGCCATTTGAATGACGGCACTTTGGGTTTCTCCAAGATAACCTTCGAGATCATTTAATGAAGGCATCGAGTCGGCGTAGAGGTCCCGGGTGTGGGCCTCGATCAGATTGCTCAAAGGTTGCTTGGGCAAGTGGCCCTGTTTGATGGCGGCACTGAGGGCTGTGGCGATGGGGTGATCAATATGATTGCCCGCATAAAGAGAGTCTATCGTATCCAGCCACCATTGCAGACGTATCTCGCCGATTTGGGGATCACTGACCAGAAACGGGATACGGCGAATTTCGGCGTCGAAGGCGTAGAGGGCGAAGAGATGTTCGCGCATGTCATCGGGAGCAAAAAGCGTTGCAATGTAGCGGGCACGGTTTTGATGGCGCACCACGTCGGCAAGGGTTTCAGCCATAGGCTTTGTCCACAGCGATGATGATGGCCGATACGCGGCGGTCCTCCGCGAGGACCACGTTATAGGTACGCACGGCGGCGTTGGTCGACATGACGTCATAGCCGATTGCATGTTGTCTGAGTGCTTCAACAATGGATTTAGGCATCGGTTGCATGTCACGGCCAGTGCCGATGATCAGCATGTCGTTTTCAGATTTTTCCGTCAGCAACACTTCAAGATGCGCAGGTGTTAAGTCAGCAATAGAGGCAATGTCCAAGGCGCGTGTACCGCTGGCGCTGATCAGAATCGATCCCGCATGCGAAACGCCACCCAGTCGAAAACCCGCATTACCGAAGCTTTCGATTTGATGGCGGCCCGGCAGGAAGCGTTGCATCAGGGACGAGCGGCTTCAATATCCATTCGCTCAACCCGCTTTGCATCACGTGGCAGACCCAGCAGCATCAGGATTGGTACGGCCACGAACACCGACGAATAGGTGCCAACAAACACACCCCAGATCATGGCGAAGGCAAAGCCACGGATCACTTCACCACCGAAGAGATAAAGCGAGCCCAAAGCGATCAGTGTACAGACGGATGTGAGCAAGGTACGGGGCAGCACGGAGTTTATGGAAAAGTCCAACAAATCAGCCAGATTCATGGATTTATATTTGCGCATGAATTCACGCACGCGGTCAAAATTCACCACAGTGTCGTTCAATGAATAACCGATAATCGTCAGAATGGCGGCAATGATGTTGAGGTTGAACTCTAACCCGATAATGGCAAACAGGCCTATCGATAACAAGACGTCGTGCAGCAGCGAGATCACAGCACCCACGGCATATTGCCATTCGAAACGCGCCCAGAGATAAATTAACACGCCGAAGATGGCGATCAACACAGCAAGGATTGCTTGTTCTGTAAGTTCGTTTGAGACTTTGGCACCAACGGTTTCCACACTGCGCACTTCAACAGTTGTACCAAGTGTGTCTCTTACTTTTTTCTGCGCGGCCTGTTCGGCTTCAACGCCGCCGCTTTGTGCTTCCAACCGGATCAACACATCGGAAGGACCGCCAAACTCCTGCACTTCAACGTCGCCTAAGCCGAGATCACCAAGCTTGCCGCGCATGTCGTCAATGTTCGCAGCACCTTGGGTACGAACCGTCAAAACCGTGCCGCCTTTGAAGTCGATGCCGTAGTTCAAGCCTTGTGCTACAAAAAGCCAGATCGAGAGAATGCACAAAATGCCTGAGACTATGTAGCCATAACGGCTCCATTGCACGAAAGGATAATTGGTGCCGTCGGGAACGGGGCGGAATGGTTTGAAGCGCATCAGAGATTGATTTCCTTGGGACGGCGGCTCTTGACCCACAGGGCTACAAGCATACGCGTCACGGTGAAGGCTGTGAACATGGTGGTGAAAATACCGATGGCAAGTGTAACGGCAAAGCCGCGCACAGGGCCGGAGCCCACGCCGAACAGCACCACGGCTGCAATGAGGGTTGTGATGTTGGCGTCCAAAACTGTGCCGAGGGCTGACTTGAAACCAACTTCAATCGACGACAACGCCGTGCGGCCATTGCGCCATTCCTCACGTATACGTTCATAAATCAACACGTTGGAGTCAACCGCCATACCAAGTGTGAGCAGAATGCCCGCGATGCCCGGCAGCGTCAGTGTAAAGCCAAAGAAGCTCATGCAGCCGATGAGAAGAAGCAAGTTCGACAGCAACGCCGCATTCGCAATAAGGCCGAAGAAACCATAGGGCAAGAACATGAATGCCATAACGCCAACAAGGCCGATAATGCAGGCGATGAAACCGGCTTTTACCGAGTCAGCACCGAGGCTAGGGCCAACGGTGCGCTCTTCCACAATGTTGAGCTTGGCGGGGAGCGCGCCGGATTTGAGTACGATTGCAAAGCTGCCGGTTTCTTCTGTTGTATAATTTCCGGAAATTTGACCCGAACCGCCAAGAATGGGTTCATTGATAACAGGGGCACTCTGCACAATATCATCCAAGATAATGGCGAAAGGTTTGTTGACGTTGTCACGTGTGAGATTGCCAAAACGTTGAGCGCCTTTTGTGTTGAAGCGGAAGGTTACAACAGGACGATTGTTTTGGTCAAAACCGGGTTGCGCATCAATGATGTCAGCACCATCAACAATCGACTTCGTTGCGTTCTGCACCCAAAGTTTTTGCAATGGTTTGATTTCAGCTTCGGTCAAAGGTTCAGCGTTACCAGCATCCACCTTTTTACGCATAGCCGCGTCATATTCATCTTTGTTTGGAAAAGCCAAACAATCAGGCGGTGGCAACTGTGTTGCTGATGTCGGTTGTTCTTCGCACACCAAGTTAAATGTAAGTTTGCCAGCACCACCTGTTCGGTTCTTAAGTTCTTCAACATTTCCAAGTCCGGGCCATTGCACACTGATGCGGTCTGTACCTTGTTGCTGCACGGTAATTTCTTTGGTGCCGGTAGGGTCGATACGATAGGAAAGAATTTTCAACGACTGCTGTATTGCAGCAGAAATTTTAGCCTGCAATCCGCCTTCAGTTAGTTTGAGTCCATAACCGTCAGGCAAAGTTTGCAATTCCAAGAGATTGGTTTGCAAACCTCCCAACAAGAGATTTCCTTGCTGAGGCTGCAGCAGCAAATTCATCCGCTCTTTGGCTTTTTCCATGTCTTCGGATTTGGAGATTTTAACGGTCACACCATCAACCGTTCGTGCGATATTGCTGTAAGCAATTTTTGCCTCGCGCATGGTGGCACGCACGTCACTCGCCGTTTGCTTTTGCAGCTTGTCTTTCATATCTACGATATCGACTTCGTACAGCAGATTGGTGCCCCCCTGCAAATCCAGCCCCAAGGTCATGGGGCGGATGCCGTAGTTTGCGAAGCTATCTTGCAATGGCTTGGGCAAAATGTTCGGAAGGCACAGCAAGGCCGCCAAGACAATGGAGGCCGTGATGGTAATGATTTTCCAGCGGGCGAAATGCAGCACGGGTGTTTATCCTATCGCTTACTTGGCAGGTTCGCCCTTGGTGCGGATGTCGTGAATGCCGCCACGCAGCACTCGGACTTTTATGTTGTCGCCCACCTCAACCAGCAGTTCATTATCGTCGGTCAATTTCACAACTTTGCCAATCAAGCCGCCGTGGGTAACGACAGTGTCGCCTTTGGAAATCTTGGCCAAGAGGTCTTGATGGTCCTTGGCTTTCTTTTGTTGTGGGCGAATCAAAAGGAAATAGAACACTCCCATAATCATGACGAGCGGCAAGATCATGCCAACAAAATCACCGGCGCCGGGGGCCGCAGCCTGAGCAATAAACATCAATCGTCTCCAAGCCGAAACAGTCGGCGAACAGGTTAAAAGGTTGCGCTAGATATAACGATGGAATAGGCCATTGCAAGTTGTGAAAAATCTAACCCTCGGAAGGGCTTATGGCACGGGAACTTGACCACGGATTGTTATTGCGTATCGCTGAGGCTTTGGATCGCTTGGCCCCTGCCCCGCCTGCTTCGGCTGATTTGGCGCGTTTTGAAGCTTTTGTCTGGCGTTCCAACCCGCCAGGTCTGGATGCGGTGGCGCGAGTCAACCGGGTCGATCTTGATTTGCTGAAAGGCATTGACCAGACACGGGATCAATTGCTCGAGAATACGAGGCGTTTTGCCAGAGGGTTACCCGCCAACAACGCGCTGCTTTGGGGTGCGCGTGGTATGGGGAAGTCATCGTTGGTCAAGGCAGCGCAAGCATCAGTCAATCTGGAAGTGGGCGGTGTTTTGAAAATTGTCGAAATCCACCGCGAAGACATCAACTCGTTACCGCAGTTGACGTTATTGCTACGGGCGCATCCCGATTATCGCTTTATTATTTTCTGCGATGATCTTTCCTTTGACGGTGACGACACGTCCTACAAATCTTTGAAGGCGGCCTTAGACGGCGGTCTTGAGGGGCGGCCTCCCAATGTCTTATTTTATGCCACGTCAAATCGCAGGCATTTGTTGCCGCGTGATATGATTGAAAATGAACGCTCGACTGCGATCAATCCATCAGAGGCGGTGCAAGAAAAAGTCTCGCTGTCAGATCGTTTCGGGCTTTGGCTGGGTTTTCATAACTGTTCGCAGGATGAATTCTTCGCAATGATTGAGGGCTATGCTGATCACTATGATCTGAAAATATCGCGGACGGATTTGCATGCGGCTGCGGTGGAGTGGTCGGTCACACGTGGTGCGCGTTCGGGCCGGGTTGCGTGGCAGTTGATACAGGATTTGGCGGGGAAATTGGGGCAGCGATTGGAGTAGGGAAAAGGGACCTCATCCGTCTCGCGCCAAGGCGCGATCCACCTTCTCCACGTGCCGTGGAGAAGGGACAATGTTTAAAATGTCCCTTCTCCATCGCAGATGGAGAAGGTGGATTGCGCGAAAGCGCAAGACGGATGAGGTCCCTGCGGTGGCGGCCCAAAAACATGAAGACCCGGTGCTCTCGCAACCGGGCCTTCAGTCCTAGCAGGGGACCTCAATAAGATTGGGTTAGTTCGACGCTGTGGTCGACGCTAAATATTTGTTTGGATCAAGCGCTGTTGCACCTTTGCGGACTTCGAAATGCAACTGCGGGCTTGATACGGAACCGGTTTGGCCGGCCTTTGCAATCACAGCGCCACGTTCGATTTTGTCACCGCGTTTCACGAACAATTCCTTGGCGTGGGCATAGGCAGTCACATAGCCACCGGGATGGCGAATGAGCACGAGATTGCCGTAGCCTTTGAGTTCATTGCCGGCATAGGCCACCACACCGCCATCAGCAGCGCGGATCGATGTGCCTTCAGGAACTGCAATGTTGATGCCTTCGTTCTTCAAGCCACCGGGCTTGTTGCCGAAACCAGAAATCACTTTGCCCTTCAGCGGCCAACGCAAATTCAAGCCAGCTGGCGAAGTGGGTGCTTCGGCCGTTGGTGTTTCAATTACTTTTGGCTTGACTGCGGCCACAAGCTTTTTTGGCTTTTCGCCAATTGCAACTTCAGCATCAGCTACTTCTTGCTGTTCTTCCGTCAGAGAAAGCGGGGCTTTCTTGTAGAGCTTAACGGGTTTTATAACCGGTTCGTTGTCAACCACGGTTTCTTCTTCGACCACAGGCCTTGCAGCTTTTGATCCTGGAATTTTGATCTTCTGACCCAGCATCAAACCTCTGTCACGGTCCAGACGATTGGCGTCTGAAATGGCAAAGGGAGACACGCCATATTTGCGACCCAACGAATAAAGCGTTTCGCCGGATGCAACTGTGTGAACAGCACCAAATTTCGCAGGCTTCGTTACAACGGGCGCAACGTCAGCGACTTCATCTTCAACAACAGGCCTTGACTGATTGAACTTAATTTTCTTTTTTGAAACTGGCGCGACATATTCTTCTGCATCCGTTTCAGTTTCAGCAACATCTTCTACAGGCAAAATCAGCCTTGGCTTTTTTGCTTTAAGTGTTGGTTGCTTGTAAGCAGGCTTGTAAACAGACGCATAATCTTTTGGCTTAGCCATTGGCACGGCGGCACGCTTGATGGGTGTTTCTTCAATAATGTCATCAGCAGCGGCTTCATAGCTTGGCTGTTCAAACCTCGGCTTCTTGTAAACCGGACGTGAGATTTTTTTCGGCCTGGGCACTGATGCTGTGTAAACCGGATCAGCATCCGACGGATTATCGTAGGCTGATTGGAATCGTTCAATGCTATTGGAACAACCGGCCAGCAAAGCAGCAGTGGCCACAGTCATTAATGCCTTGGCGATGACGCCACGGGTCAAAGAGGAACGCATACTCAAACTCCGGTACAAACAAACTCAACTGCTTGGGAGAATGAGGCCAATCGGTTAAAGGAGCGTTAGCGTTAACAGGAAATCTGAAAAATTCTTGAAACTATTGCTCAACCACAATGGTGGCACCAACCGCAACGCGATCATAGAGTTCAATAACATGCTCGTTCAACATGCGAATGCAGCCCGAAGAAACAGCTCGACCGATGCTCCACGGTTGTGTTGTGCCGTGAACGCGGAATTCTGTCGAGCCAATATAAAGCGCGCGTGCGCCGAGCGGGTTTTTTGGACCGCCTGGCATCATTTCCGGTAAGAAGTGGCCCTTTTTCGCCTCACGTTCAATCATCACCGGTGGTGGACGCCAATCCGGCCATGCGGCCTTGCGCGAGACGCGATTACGACCCGACCATGTGAAGCCATCACGACCAACGCCAACCGGATATTGCATGGCTTGCCCACCGGGAAGCACGAAATACAATTTTCGTTCTCGTGTTCTGATGAGCAATGAACCGGGTGGAAGCTTACCGGTGAAGGCAACGACTTGCCTTGAAATGCGCACCTGTGATGGGGCCAGCATCGTTCCTAAATTGTTTTGGAGCGAGGCTGCATCAAAGAAATCATCGCTGCCATCCATGCCGCCCAAAATCTCGAAATTTTGATTTCGTGAAGAGGCGTGAGAAGACACAGCGCAAAGCACTGTGGATACCACCATCAAACATCCCGCCAGATATTTCCCAACCCACACCATCACCCGGTAGTATGGCAGTTCGACGTTAACTGCTGTTTAAATGATTGAGTTGACGGAGGATTAACGCGGTGGTTTGCCCGGTGGTGGGGTGCCTCCAGTTTGGCGCAATTTCATCAATGAGACTTAATAAGAAATCGCGATGCAAGATTCCGGGATGCGGCAAGATCAGTGCGGTTTCGAGAATGAGGCCGTTATAATCCAGCATGTCCAAATCGAGGGTGCGCGGTCCCCATTTCTTCACACGTTTTCGCCCTGCCCCGGCTTCAATGTTGTGGAGTATCTGCATTAAAACTTCTGGAGTGTGTGCTGTTTCAATCTTGCCGACAGCGTTTACAAAATTGGGCTGGTCGGTAACGCCAAATGGTGCTGTCTCAATCAATGAAGAAACCTGCGTTATCTGAATAGCGTGTTTTTCTATTTCTGTGAGTGCCCGCAACACTGTGTCGTGCGGTGTTCCCCATGGTCCGTCGAGGTTGCTGCCCAAAGCGATGAGGATCATGACTTTAAAACCTGCAACACATCGTCAGCATTTGCAGCGGGTTTTGGCACCGGATAAAAATCATGGGCTATGACGCCGGTGTCAATGATGAACGTTCGACGAGTCAGAAAGTTTTTTTCGCCCGCTTTGAAAGTATCGAGTGACAAAGCATTTGTGAACTTCGCTTTGTGGTCAGAGAGCAAAGGAAATGCCAGTTGGTTGCGTTCAACAAATGCCTTCTGCCAAGTTGTGTCCTGAAAACTGAGGCCGAACACCTTCACATTGAAAGTGGAAAACTCTCTGTAACGATATGAAAAGGCTAGCGCTTGTGGCGTTGACCCATGGGCTCCCGCGATGTGATCCCAACCTTCCGGATCAGGCACGCCCGGAACACCGGTGTAGGGGTAAATGAAGAGGACGGATTTGCCGGGAAGAGTGGATAGAGAAATGCTTTCACCTGTTGTCGCAGTCAATTTGATATCCGGTAAATGACAACCAATGATCGTGATTTTTGTCATGTGCGCCAACAATCATGCGCGCAGTTTTGGTTGGTCGCACTTGCATGTGTAATAGCTAAAGGGACCTCATCCGTCTCGCGCCAAGGCGCGATCCACCTTCTCCACCTTGTGGAGAAGGGACTTATTGGTAAATGTCCCTTCTCCATCGCAGATGGAGAAGGTGGATTGCGCAAAGCGCAAGACGGATGAGGTCCCGTCGTCGTCAACATCCAAAACTTACCCACGTTCTTTCATGATCCGGGATTTCTCGCGGTTCCATTCCCGTTCTTTGGTGTTCTCACGTTTATCGTGCAGCTTGCGACCCTTGGCCAATGCGATGTCCACTTTAACGCGGCCCCGGCCATTGAAAAAAATTTTAAGCGGCACAATGGTCAGGCCTTCGCGCAACACACCAACTGCCAAACGGTCAATCTGCTTTCGATGCAGTAGTAATCTGCGTGGGCGTTTGGGTTCGTGATTGAAGCGATTGGCTTCGCGGTACTCAGGAATATTCGAGTTGAACAATAACAACTCACTGCCCTTCATGGCGGCATAGGCCTCGCCCAAGTTGACGTGGCCGACGCGCAAGGATTTGACTTCAGAACCTTTCAATTCGATCCCGGCTTCAAACGTTTCCATCAGTTCATAGTCGAAGCGGGCGCGGCGGTTATCGCCCTTCACGACGATCCCGGTTCCAGCAGCTGACTTTTTCGCGCCGCCTTTTTTTGACGACATCTTAGTTGATCAGTCCCGCATGTTTCATAGCGTCTTGCACGGCCTTTTTGCCGGCATCTGTGACAGAGACCATCGGCAAGCGAGCCTCATCACGGCAATGGCCGAGAAGACTTACGGCATATTTAATCGGACCAGGATTGGTTTCGATAAACAATGCGTGATGCAATGGCATGAGCCGATCTTGCAATTTGAGTGCGGCCTTATAATCACCTTTCAGCGTGGCTTCCTGGAATTCTGCACAGAGGCGCGGAGCAACGTTGGCCGTCACGGAAATGGCACCTACGCCACCATGGGCATTGAAACCCAAGGCCGTACCGTCCTCACCAGACAATTGAATAAAGCCTTCGCCTGACGCTAAACGCTGGCGCGATGGCCGCGTCAGATCTGCCGTGGCGTCTTTAGTGCCGATGATGTTTTTAAAATCTTTGCTGAGGCGCGCCAATGTCTCAACCGACATGGCCACCACAGTGCGGCCCGGCACATTGTAAACAAATATTGGAATATCAACAGCTTCGGCAATTGCCTTATAGTGTTGATAGAGGCCCTCTTGCGTCGGTTTATTGTAATAGGGACAAACAACCAAAGCAGCATCAGCACCTGCCTTTTTGGCGTGTGCGGTATATTCAATGGCTTCGGCGGTGTTGTTAGACCCTGCTCCTGCAATGACCGGCACCCGGCCCTTGGCTTCGTCTACGCAGATTTCAATTAACCGCTTGTGCTCAGCAGGTGTGACCGTCGGGCTTTCGCCGGTGGTGCCGACCGGAACAAGTCCGTGGCTGCCTTCTTTGATCTGCCACGCCACAAATTTTCGGAACGCCGCTTCATCAACAGCTCCATCTTTCATTGGCGTAATCAAAGCAGGAATTGAACCTTGGAATTGCACAGCACCCTCACAAAATTTTCATTGGTAATAAGTTCTAAACCATAACACAGTTAGGGTCGTTTATTAATAACGGTCCGTAACCCCATCAAGGTCGCGGCACCATAGTCGTTCGAATCCGGAACGGCAAGCAAGAGCGGCGTTGGGCTTTATTCAGTCCAAATGCTGTCGCAATCTGCCCCTAGGCAGGCGCGCTTGTTCTTCCGGTTGTCGAATGATGTGGGGATATGGAGTCTACGAATGTTGCCGGAATATAATCGTCGTCAGTTTTTAAAGGGTTTGTTTGCCGTATCTGCGGCGGCTCTCATACCTTTTACCTTAATGACAGCACCGGCTGAGGCTGCCAATGCCATAGCGGTCGCTGCGATCAAAGAGGCCTTGCGCGGTAAATTCAATGAGGCAGGAGCATTGGCTTCCCGCTCCGGTGATGATGCGGCGGTAAAACTGGTCGAGCTGTTATATCTGAAGGACCACGGCAAGGATGTGGGCTTTCAGCGGATACGCATTTTTCAAGAGGCCGCACCAAAATGGCCCCTCTCCGAGACTTTGAAAAAACGGGCCGAACAATCTTTGTTTCAGGACCCGGAATCACCTGAGGCAGTTATCGCCTATTTTAATTCATCTGAAACTTTGACGGCTGAAGGCCATGCTGCCCATGCACGGGCCCTCTATCAGATTGGTCAGACCGATGCAGGCAAGGCGCAGTTGCGCCGCGCTTGGATGAAAGTTGATATGGAAGCAGATGTCGAAAAGAAAATCGCATCGGAGTTTGGCAGTCAGCTTACGTCATCTGATCACAAGGCCCGGTTGGGGCGTTTGA
>JAYUQS010000225.1:0-7159 GCA_043756645.1 Hyphomicrobiales bacterium
CTCCATCTGCGATGGAGAAGGGACAAACCCCAACATGTCGTCCCTTCTCCATTGAAAATGGAGAAGGTGGATTGCGCGAAGCGCAAGACGGATGA
This sequence comes from Hyphomicrobiales bacterium, assembly GCA_043756645.1. Classification (GTDB taxonomy): domain Bacteria; phylum Pseudomonadota; class Alphaproteobacteria; order Rhizobiales; family Aestuariivirgaceae; genus Aestuariivirga. The sequence goes on from JAYUQS010000225.1 coordinate 96, forward strand.
GGTCCCTTTGGCGTCATATGCGATAGCCCTGGCGAAGGCCGGGATGATGGTAAATGTGGATAACATGGAGAATTACGACGAACCAAAAACCACCCCCAAAAGATAAGTGCATATAATAGCCACAAGGAGAGAGGAAGAAGAATGGGGCGACACTTCTGGCGACTGGTAATTGAATGCTGGTGTCAGCCACAAAACCTTCAACGGCATGCTGAGGGATGAGACGTTGAACGACACTTTATTCACCACGCTACATCTGTCAGCTGTTGGACCGGCAACCGCCTGAGCGAACTCAAAACCCGATAGAAGTTTGGGGCAAGGTCAGCGGACCCCTTCCACAATCACCACCTGTCACCTATCTATGGTGACTGATTTGCACTGATTCACCTCCGGGAGGCCCCATGTCCACTTTTGATTACAACACCCCACACGCTGCCTTTTGGCCTTCTGTTATTCAGCAGGAAGCCCGTGGCGAGCGGGTTTATGATTTGCCTTCGCGTTTGCTGCGTGAGCGCATTATCTTTTTAACGGGGCAGGTTGAAGACAACATGGCTGCATCGATCAACATGCAGCTTTTGTTCCTTGAGGCGGAAAACCCCAAAAAAGAAATCTCGATGTATATCAATTCACCTGGTGGCGTTGTCACCGCTGGCCTGTCGATTTATGACACCATGCAGTTCATCAAATGCCCGGTCTCGACAATTGTCATGGGGCAGGCGGCTTCGATGGGCTCCTTGTTGGCGGTGGCTGGAGAGAAGGGCATGCGTTATGCTTTGCCGAATGCTTCAATCATGGTACACCAACCGTCAGGCGGTTACCAAGGCCAGGTTACCGACATCATGATCCACGCACGCCATGTGGAAGGCATCAAAAAGCGCATGAATGAGATTTATGTGAAGCACACCGGACGCAGCATCAAAGAAGTCGAAATGGCGCTGGAACGCGACAATTTCATGTCTGCAGAAGAGGCACTGGCATTTGGTCACATCGACAAAATCATGGAAAAGCGCCCGGATACGCCAGAGGCGAAATAATTATTGCATATTTTCAACGTCTTAAATCCAGCGGTGCAGATAAACCACAGCGGAAAGAATTGATTAACTGACTGGGGCGCAATCTGGATTTGAGTCGTTATCTCGGGCTATAGGTAGGTTTGGTCTTGAGATCCGCTAGGTAGGTATACGCGTTAAGGCCCTGTTTTTAAGTGGCGCATGAGTAGCGTGCCGAAGTAAGGAATGTCACATGAGCAAGTCACCCGTCAGCGAAAGCAAGAACACCCTCTACTGTTCCTTCTGCGGCAAAAGCCAACATGAAGTGCGTAAGCTGATTGCCGGCCCCACCGTCTTTATCTGCGATGAATGCGTTGAGTTGTGCATGGACATCATCCGCGAGGAAAATAAATCTGCCCTCGTCAAGTCCAAAGACGGTGTTCCGACGCCACATGAAATTCGTAAAGTGCTGGATGATTACGTGATCGGCCAAGATCATGCCAAGCGCGTGCTCTCAGTTGCAGTACACAATCACTACAAGCGCCTGAACCACGGCGGCAAAGGCAACGACGTTGAACTGGCAAAGTCCAATATCATGTTGGTGGGCCCAACCGGCTCCGGCAAAACCTTGCTGGCGCAAACTCTGGCCCGCATCCTCGATGTGCCGTTTACAATGGCTGACGCCACGACTTTGACCGAAGCTGGCTACGTGGGTGAAGATGTTGAAAACATCATTCTGAAATTGCTGCAAGCGTCGGACTACAACGTTGAACGCGCCCAACGCGGTATCGTTTACATCGACGAAATCGACAAGATCAGCCGGAAGTCCGATAACCCCTCGATCACCCGCGACGTATCGGGCGAGGGCGTGCAACAGGCACTTCTCAAGATCATGGAAGGCACGGTTGCTTCCGTGCCTCCACAAGGTGGCCGCAAGCACCCGCAGCAGGAATTCCTGCAGGTGGATACGACAAACATTCTGTTCATTTGCGGCGGTGCCTTTGCGGGCCTTGAGCGTATTATCAACATGCGCGCCAAAGGCACGGGCATGGGTTTTGCGGCAACGGTGCGTTCACCCGATGAACGCCGCACCGGAGCGGTTTTACGCGAATTGGAACCAGAAGACTTGTTGAAGTTCGGTTTGATTCCGGAATTCGTTGGTCGTTTGCCGGTCACTGCAACGCTGGAAGATTTAGATGAAACGGCGTTGGTGCAAATTCTATCCGAGCCAAAGAACGCCATCGTCAAGCAATATCAACGCCTGTTTGAAATGGAAGGCGTGAAGCTGACCTTGCCGGAAGAAGCGCTGAAATCCATCGCCCGCCGCGCCATTGAGCGGAAAACCGGTGCCCGTGGTTTGCGTTCCATTATGGAAAATATTCTGCTGGATACGATGTATGATCTGCCCGGCATGGATGGCGTAGAAGAAGTTGTGATTTCAAAAGAAGTGGTGGACGGACAAGCCAAGCCATTGCTGATTTATGCTGATCGTGAAGAAAAGGCGAATGTCTCAGCCTAGCTTTGGGTGATCGTCTGCACTTGAACAACTTGCGGGCAATCTCCACATCGGGCTATCAATAGTAACGTTGCGGAACAGGCGTAACGGCATAAGGACAAATAAGATGGCAAAAAAGCCCGTAAGCAATCCCGTGGAACTTGGCGCTGAGGAAACCATTCCGGTTCTGCCGCTGCGCGACATTGTCGTATTCCCGCACATGATCGTGCCACTGTTTGTGGGCCGTGAGAAAAGCATCCGCGCTTTGGAAGAAGTGATGCGCGAACAAAAGCGTATTCTGCTGGTGGCGCAGAAAAATCCCGGGGATGAAGATCCGGCATTCGACACGATCTACGATGTGGGCACCGTGGCGCAAGTTATGCAGTTGTTGAAGCTGCCAGACGGCACCGTGAAAGTTTTGGTTGAAGGCATTGACCGCGCCAAGGTTTTAGATTTCACCGCTCGGCCTGAATATTTTGAGGCCCGTGTGGCTTTGATGCCGGTTCCCAAAACCTTCACCAAAGAAACCGAAGGCTTGGCCCGTTCAACGGCGCAACAATTTGAGAGCTATGTGAAGCTCAACAAAAAAGTGCCGCAGGAAGTATTGGCAGGACTGGGGCAGATCGCAGACTTTGCCAAATTGGCTGACACCATTGCAGCCCACTTGGCGTTGAAAATTGCTGACAAGCAGCAGATGCTTGAACTGCCGACCGTTGATGAGCGTTTGGAAAAAGCTTACGCCCTGATGGAAGGCGAGATTTCTGTTCTGCAAGTGGAAAAGAAAATCCGCAGCCGCGTCAAACGCCAAATGGAAAAGACTCAACGCGAGTATTATCTGAATGAGCAGATGAAGGCCATTCAGAAGGAACTCGGCGACGGTTCTGGCAATGGCGGCGAAGAGCGCGACGAAATGGGCGAGCTCGACAAGCGCATCAAGGATACCAAGTTCTCGAAAGAAGCCCGCGAACGCGCCGAAGCTGAAATGAAAAAGCTGCGACAAATGTCGCCGATGTCAGCCGAAGCCACAGTGGTGCGCAATTATCTGGACTGGCTGTTGAACATTCCGTGGGGTCAAAAGAGCAAGGTGAAAACCGACCTCGAATTCGCACAAAATGTTCTGGACACGGATCATTTTGGTTTGGACAAGGTCAAGGACCGCATCGTTGAGTATCTGGCAGTGCAAGCCCGTACCAACAAACTGCGCGGACCAATTTTGTGCCTCGTCGGCCCACCAGGTGTTGGTAAAACCTCGCTCGGTAAATCCATCGCCAAAGCCACGGGACGCGAATTCATTCGCATGTCGCTGGGCGGCGTGCGGGATGAAGCTGAAATTCGCGGCCACCGCCGCACTTATATCGGTTCGATGCCAGGCAAAGTCATCCAATCGATGAAGAAGGCAAAGAAATCCAATCCGCTTTTCCTGCTCGATGAAATCGACAAAATGGGCCAGGATTTCCGTGGCGATCCGTCGTCAGCGCTTCTCGAAGTGTTGGATCCGGAACAAAACGGCACCTTCATGGACCACTACCTCGAAGTGGAATATGATCTGTCGAATGTCATGTTTGTAACAACATCCAACACGTTGAACATTCCGCCAGCACTTTTGGACCGCATGGAAATCATCCGCATCGCCGGTTACACCGAAGATGAAAAGGCTGAAATTGCGCGTCGCCATCTCGTCCCCAAGGCCATGGAGAATCATGGGTTGGACAAAAAGGAATTCGAAATCACCGAAGCAGCGGTGCGGGAAATCATTCAGCATTACACCCGTGAAGCTGGTGTGCGTTCGCTGGAGCGTGAAATGAACACGCTCGCCCGCAAAGGTGTGAAGGATTTGATGACGGCCAAGAAAGGCAAAAAAATCAAAGTCACTGCCAAGATTGTGAACGACTATCTGGGCGCACACAAGTTCCGCTTCGGCGAAGCTGAACGTGAAGATCAGGTAGGCGTGGTCACCGGTCTTGCTTGGACGGAAGTGGGCGGTGAATTGCTGACCATCGAAGCCTTGATGATGCCGGGCAAAGGCAAGATGACGGTCACCGGAAACTTAAAAGACGTCATGAAGGAATCGATTTCGGCAGCGTCATCCTATGTCCGTTCGCGCGCACCATCCATCGGTGTGAAGCCACCGGTGTTTGACAAGCGCGACATTCACGTGCACGTGCCGGAAGGTGCGACACCGAAGGACGGCCCATCAGCCGGTATCGGTATGGCCACAGCCATCGTGTCAGTGCTCACCGGAATTCCCGTGCGCAAAGATGTCGCCATGACCGGCGAGATCACATTGCGCGGCCGTGTGTTGCCGATTGGTGGTTTGAAAGAAAAGCTTCTTGCAGCACTGCGCGGCGGTATCAAAAAAGTGTTGATCCCTGCGGACAACGTCAAAGACCTGGCCGACATTCCAGACAACGTGAAGTCCGGCATGGAGCTGATCCCGGTGTCGCATGTCGATGACGTGTTGAAGCACGCCCTCGTGCGCCAACCTGTCGCCATCGTCTGGGACGAAGAAGCCGAAGAAGCCGCAGCTGCCGCCCGCGCCAAAGACAATGGCTCAGGTGAGAGTGCTGTGACGCATTGAAGAACTGAGGAGTTTCCTCTCATCCCCCTTCGGGACCTTCTCCCGTTAAAAGAACGAGAGAAGGCTTTTAGGTATATTGGCCTTCTCCCGCACTTCGAGCGGGAGAAGTTGCCCGAAGGGCGGATGAGGGACTACATGCGTTGTAATTTGCCGCCCACATCCAACACCCCACCTTTAACCAAATACTGAGGCCCGACCGGAACTTTTCCATGCCCACCTGGAATATCCAAAACGTAAGTCGGTTGTGCAAGACCTGATAGGTCCCCACGCAGTTGGCGCATCAATTCCTGCCCCTCAGCCAACGGCACGCGGAAATGCGATGTGCCTTTGGCGAGATCGGTTTGGTGGAGATAGTAGGGCTTCACGCGGTTGGCCACGAGGCCGCGCATCAAATTGGTCAATGCTTCCACACTGTCATTGACGCCGCGCAACAACACCGATTGCGAGAGCAGGGGAATACCGTTGTCGGCCAGCAGGGCGAGGGCGCGTTTCACATCGGGGGTGAGTTCGTCAGCATGATTGATATGGATGACGATGTAGGTGGCAAGGCGGCTTTTCAACGCGGCAAGCAGTTCCGTCGTAATGCGTGACGGCTCAACCACCGGGCCTCGTGTGTGTAACCGCAATACTTGCACATGGTCGATGCCTGCGAGGTTTTGCGCGAGGTTTGCAAGACGCCGGTCTGACAGCACAAGCGGATCGCCACCCGACAAAATCACTTCCCAAATTTGGTCGTGATCAGCGATGTACTGTAGAGCGGCCTTGGTTTCCGCCGCCGTTAATGTGCCTTCAGCTTGGCCAACAGTTTCGCGCCGGAAGCAGAAGCGGCAATAAACAGCGCAGGTATGTGTGGGCTTGAGCAAAACCCGGTCGGCATAGCGGTGGGTAATGCCTTTGATCGGGGTGTGGACTTCATCGCCAATCGGGTCAGAAAGTTCTTCCGGGGTGATATTCAATTCATCCGTAGACGGAACATATTGCCGGGCGACAGCTGCGCTTTGAATGGTGCTGAGAACATGCGGCGTGATGCGCAGAGAAAATTGCGCGGCCACTTTTTCAAGTTCGGACTGTTGGGCAGGGTCAGCAAGGCCGTTGTCCACAAGGCCTTTAACACTGGAAATGGGCTTCATGTTCAGCTTCACGCAGGTGCGATAAAGGGTTGGGAAATATCAATAAAAATGGATTGCGTTTCAAACTTCGCGCAATGCTTATCGAGTTCTGGAAACCGCTCTTTGACCACGATGCTCGGGTGACACTCCGAGAGATGCCGATACATGCAGGCTACAGCGATGTCGGCCTGGTTGATCGTTTGACCGGGTTTAATCGTGCCATTCAGCACCGCCAACGTCTGTTCAATCTGCCGCGTCAACCGCGTCACGTAGGTTTCAGAGGGTTGATCATGCAAGCGCAATTCATAAAACAGTCTGACAGCCATATCGGAGACACCACTGGCCAAGCTCACGACATTTTGCGTGCGATAACGTTCGGGCTGGCTTTGCGGCAGCAACTGCTTTTCAGGCGCAACCAAACCATCAAGATAATCAATGATGGCAGCGGTCTCAATCAAGGCCTCACCGGAATCTAAAATTAACGTCGGCACACGGATCAATGGATTAACCGCCGCCAGCTCATCCGCATTGCCAAACACCGACCAGGTGTTGTGTTCAAATGCCAAACCGTAAAGCCGCATGGTGATGCCCACGCGGCGTGTAAAAGGCGAGTCATATTGGCCAATCAGAATCATTTATTTTCCCTGCGTCAGCACAATTTTGAAGGCGAAGAATGCGAACACACCGGCAAATGAATAGTCGATGCTACGTAAAATCTTAGGCCGTTGTTTCAGCCAAAACACAAGTTTTTCTGCGCCAAGAATAATGAGAAAAGCTCCGGGAGTATTGATGACGACGAAGTAAAGTCCGAGGAACAAAAGCTTGCCGGTCACATGCGGGTCGTCAGCCGAAACAAACTGCGGCAGGAAGGTGATGAAAAACAGCACCACTTTCGG
>JAYUQS010000226.1:0-2692 GCA_043756645.1 Hyphomicrobiales bacterium
TCATCAGCTTCGAGTTCGCTGTAGGTTGATGGGTTGATTTTTGGTTGTGTTAAATTGGCCATTGCATTTCTCCATTGATGTTTGTTGTATGTTATAATGAACCAAACCCGGTTTGGTTCCATTTTGCCGTGCCATTTTGCAGTAGGTATGCAGGAAGACCCGGATTCAGTTTTTATTTTTTAATTCGCGTACGATCAGGCAATTTATCAATTCCTGCCTGGTGTGGATCAAGCTTTCGCCCCTTGGCACCGGCCGATAAAAGTGTTTCGGCAACATCGTGTTTGGAGGTGTTGGCAGCTGGCAACGGTTTGTTGTCGGCATTGGCGGTCAGGGCACGATCACCCTCTCCCGGTATGGCTTCTCTGGAGGTATGCGCCAGTTCTGCCAAAGCTTCGGGTTGCCGGGATTTCGTTTTCAGGGCATTTGTCATAAGATCTCTCCTCTGTGAGTTTGACGTGTCCAATCGTCTAAAGCGCTGCAATTTTCTGATTTAAGGCTATCAAATACTTCACTGGTGCAGGGGAATTGGGCCGTGCTGGCAATGACTTTTTTGACATGAAATCCGGAAAGCCGTTTTCAGTTTTGTAGATGACTGAGCCGTTGGAGGTTGCCAATGCGATCGAATTCCAATGGTCAGTTGCAATGACATGATCAGCGACGGAACAGGGCGCTACGAATTGCGGGGTCACCAGTGGCATCGCGAGAAAAGGTGCGACTGCCAAGAGTCCTATTTTGAAAATGGCCATGGTGTTGGTCCTTGTAAAACTGTCTTGGACCTGAAACGCCGTATGCCTCGCATTGGTTCCGTTTGTCTCACTCTCTTCATATTTTCAACCAATCGCCAACGACCGGCGTCCCATAAAAAATGGAACGATTTGCACGCTCATCCATTGTTGAGGTGGAACATCAGCAAATGGAGTCTTGAAATGTTTACAAACGTTCCCCTAAAATCATTGATTGCGGCAAGCATGCTTGTCGTCTCGTCAATGGCCATTCCAACCGTTGCAGAAGCCAAAACGAGGATTGGTGTCTATTTTGGCGTGCCGTTTTATGACGGCGAAATGGAGGATAATTACCTCTACGAACCGAACTACGGTTGGTATGCACCCGAGTACCGATATCAAGTTCGTCGCAACTATGGCAAGGCGCGCGTGTCGTGCAATCAGGCGGCCCGTCATTTGCGCAATTCGGGATATCGCAATGTTGTGGCAATTGAATGTGAAGGCAGACGCTATCAGTTTCGGGCGCGAAAGAATGGCCGCAACATAGTGCTTTCCTACAACGCAAGGACACGATCCTTCAGCCGCATATAATGCCCTGAAGTTCGTGAGAACTGAAAAATGACAGCCATCCAGACCGTCGGTCTGGATGGCGTTTTTGTCATCTTAAGCTGCGATTGGGGTTTTTACCTGCTTGGATTCGAATTTGCTTTTTAGGATTTGCATCAGTGCCTTTTCGAAATCAGCGCCCACTTCGTCGTGTTCCATGCCATACATCACGTTGGCCAACAGAAAACCCAGCTTGCTGCCACAATCAAAGGTTTGGCCTTCATAGCGCAGTCCATGAAAATCCTGTTCCACCAGCAAGCGCTTCATGGCATCGGTCAATTGAATTTCACCGCCGTTGCCTGGTTCCAGGGACGCAATGTGCGTGAAAATTTCTGGCTGCAGAATATAGCGTCCGGAAATAATCAGGTTCGACGGGGCGTCTTCGACTTTCGGCTTTTCGACCATGCCCTTGATCATCATCTGCTTGCTGGCATTGGTGTGGAAATCCACCACACCGTAGCGGTGTACGTCGGATCGTGGCACTTCTTCCACAGCGATCACATTGCCGCCAACCCGCTTGTGCAGCTCCATCATCTGCTGAAGGCATCCAACACGGGATTTCATCACCATGTCAGGCAGCAGGATGGCGAAAGGTTCGTCTCCTACCAGATCCCGGGCGCACCAGATGGCATGGCCCAGCCCCAATGGCTTCTGTTGCCGCGTGAAACTGGTTCGGCCGGGCACCAACATGGATTTTTCCAAAACATCCAAAGCATTGGTTTTTAAACGCTCGCGCAGCGCATTTTCCAGTTCCAGCTGGATGTCGAAATGATCTTCAATGCTGCTTTTGTTGCGCCCGGTCACAAAAATGAAATGCTCGATACCCGCCTCACGGGCTTCATCCACGGCCATTTGGATAACCGGCTGGTCAACAATGGGCAACATTTCCTTGGGAATGGCTTTGGTTGCCGGTAAAAAACGTGTTCCGAGGCCTGCTACCGGAAACACCGCTTTTCTTACGCGTTTTTGCATGCTGTTTCGCCCCTGTCAGGAGTAAACGCCAGCGACACGGAAAAGGTTCCATTTTTACTCGGCTGATACTGCCTCGCGTTTCAACGCTGTAATCAATTGCCGTCTCTGCTGGATCATCGTGAAGTCCTCCCGTTGCCATCAGGCGACCAGATGTCTCTCGCCTTGTTCCGGATAAGTCGAATGGCGTCCTGGAAGGGATTCGAACCCCTGACCCCCGGTTTAGGAAACCGGTGCTCTATCCTGCTGAGCTACCAAGACGCATCCAGCTTCCTTAAATGTGTTCTGCGTTTGGGTCAAACTGGACCTAGAGGTATGCTTGGCAATTGTTTATGAAAACAGCATTCGCGCCTTGGAGACTTGCCCCATGAAAATGACCACCGAAGAAGCCTTTG
>JAYUQS010000227.1:0-7134 GCA_043756645.1 Hyphomicrobiales bacterium
GCTGTCATCATCAGGTTCATCAGCGCATAAGCGATCATGGCGGACGCCATGGCCACGATCATGCGGGGCTGGCGCAACAGTTCCGGCCAAGCGCGTGCAGCACCACCCACCTCACTGGCCGTTGGCTTTGGAATGCGCAGATACAAGATCACAGCCGCGTTGATCAGCGCCAACACGGCGGCAGCGGCATAAGAACCTGCGAAACTGTAAGGTGCGATCAATTCGCTGGAATAATTCGAGATCAGCGTGCCGGCAATTGCCGCCACAACGCCACCTGTGAGCACCCATGAAATCGCAATTGATTTGTTTTCTGCATCTGCAGCTTCCGCCGCTGCGAAACGATAAAAACCTGAGGTCGCCTGGAATACGCCCTGCAAAGCTGTGGCAAAACAAAACACTGCAAAATTGCCGTTCATGATCGCCCACACCGCCAGCACTGCGCCGACAACGCTGACCCCTGCCCCCATCATGAAAATGGGTTTCCGGCCTAAGCGCTGCATCAACATGGATGCGGGCACTGTGGTGAACATGGCACCCAGCACGAAAGTGGTAATCGGAAGTGTGGCCCAAGCTGGTGTTGGCGCTATGTTGAGACCGACGAGGCCCGCCGTGGCAAACACTGTAATGATACAGGACGAATACAAAGCCTGGGTCACTGCAAGCAACAGAATGGTGCGTTTTGATTCAGTCATATGCGCCGCCCTCTTCTGTGCCACGCCGGAATTGGCGCGACTTCGCTTCGTCACCCCATATAGGTTATAAATCTTAGGGTGTCAAGCTTTATTTTCCTGTTACTGGAATTCTGCAGTGCGCCGCTCGCGCGCCAAGGTGTTCAGCGCTCCGTTGATGAACTTTGCTTCCGGGCCATCTTCAAAGAAAGCCGACGCAACATCGACATATTCACTGATCGCGACTTTTGCGGGCACATTATCTTTGAAATAAATCTCGAAAGCGGCACAGCGCATAATGGCACGGACGGTTGCATCCAGGCGATGCAATGGCCAATCCTTTTCGAGAACTTTATCAATGGCAGGATCCAGCAGCAATTGCTCGCGCACGGTGCCTTCAACAACTTCGCGCAAATGCTTGAAATCCGCCTGCCCGGTTTCACCATTTTCGAAGTTATCACCCGTCACACGCGACGAAAACTGCGCCAGAGTTTCGCCCAAATCAGCGCCACCAATATCAAGTTGATAAAGCGCCTGCACTGCTCCCAAGCGGGCGGCGGAACGGGCGGTGGGTGGGCGGCGCGGCGAGGTCATTGGGGATGCAAAACTTTCAATCAGCTGGGGAAACGCCGTGTAGCCTTTTGACGATGGGGTTGCAATCCCAATAGGTCGTCAGCAGGCTTTTTGGGCTGCTCACCAACCCGTTTTACATTTCGTCGGAAGCCCCGTTGCCGGTATAACGGGCCCTTTCTTGGACCATTGCCCGACATCAGCACTTCGCATACGATTGAAATCGAAACGGACGGTTTCGCGACCGTTGAATTTCCAGCCCTTGCAGAACGTCGTTGGTTGTTGGGCCATGTGCCATTGGCCGCTTGAACGATAGGCTTTGGTGCCCGGCCAACCCGTAGACATGGCAAGCCAACAGAATTTGGCCAAACCTTTGCCTTGTACATGTTTGCACACCATGCCGCTGCCATAAACGCCAATGCGGTAGCGGCCATCCGCTTTTATGACCCGGTTCACTTCGAAGAAGTAGTGCTCAATGAATGGCAACATATTGCGCTCGTCCACGGCATGCGCGCTTTTGCCGAATGTCTTGCGATGATAGTGGCGGAAGCGTTCGTAGAACTTAATGTGTTTGCGGTAGGAGGAATCAGCTCTCAGTAATCGCCTCTTGCGCGCGGCACTGACACTTCGCCCTTTGTTTATGCGCCATTCAAACACAGAGTCCTTTACTGTTTGATCAACACCATCAACTGCAAAATAAATAGCAGAACCTGGAGGTTGACCATTTGCGCTTGCGAGTTTTAAGGCTTCCCGCGCATCACGGGCGCCGCGAGATTTTTTAAAGAATGTTTCCGGGTCAGAGTTTTCGCGTTGAAAAATTGTGATGATGTTGAAGCCAGCGGCAATCAACGCATCAGACTCTTTGGGGTAAAGTGATTTACAAGTCGTCTCACCATCCACCCAATCATAATAGCGCGCGATGGTTTTGACACCAATAGCTTTGAACGCTTCCATTCCAGATTTTCCGGACTTCGTTCTGATTGTGGTAACAGGTTGTGACAAATCAACAGCGGGAAATTCCCGGTGCGTATTGCAACTGGGTGCGGCCCAAGCCCCTGCCCCTGCCCCATTGACTGCCAGAGCTAGCCCCAAGGCTGGCAACAAAAACTTCGCCATTGAAATTACCCTTCCCCCGAAACGCAACCGTCATCGCACGTGGGCTATTGAACGGAAAACTTGGGTCGAGTCAATTCTCAGCTTTGATCACTTTCTTCAGTGTTCAATTCACCAATGATTTCTTCGAAGTCCTTTGCCTCGCGGAAATTTTTGTAAACTGAGGCAAAGCGCACATAGGCCACATCATCAAGATTGCGCAAACCTTCCATGACCAATTCCCCCACTTGTTCTGACTTGATTTCGCTATCGCCTAAGCTTTCGAGCTGGCGGACGATGCCTGAAATCATGCGTTCAATACGTTCCGCTTCAACGGGTCGTTTGCGCAAAGCAATCGACACAGAACGTGCCAATTTATCACGGTCAAACGGTGTGCGGCGGCCAGAGCGTTTCACCACCATTAACTCGCGCAGTTGCACACGTTCAAACGTCGTAAAGCGCCCTCCGCAATCGACACACACTCGGCGTCGGCGGATGGCGGAGTTGTCTTCCGTCGCGCGGGAGTCTTTCACCTGCGTATCGGCATTGCTACAGAATGGACAGCGCATTTAGTGCGACTCCCTGCTCTCAACCATAAATCGGAAACTTCTTTGTGAGCGACATGACTTTGGCCTTCACGGCTTTTTCCACTTTACCGTTTCCGGCTTCACCGTTTTTTGCCAGCCCATCCAATACCTCGATGATCAAACTGCCAACTGTGCGGAATTCTGCTTCGCCAAAGCCACGCGTTGTTCCGGCGGGTGTGCCCAAGCGGATGCCAGATGTGACCATGAAGGGTGCAGTATCAAATGGGATGCTGTTTTTATTACAGGTGATGTAGGCGCGTCCCAATGCTCTTTCAGCGTCCTTGCCGGTCACAGCTTTTTTGCGGAGGTCGACCAACATCAAATGCGTGTCCGTGCCGCCGGTTGTAATGTCACAACCGCCTTCGATCATGGTGTCAGCAAGTGCTCGCGCATTCTTCACCACTTGGCCTGCATATTTTTTGAAAGCCGGCTTCAAGGCTTCACCGAAGGCTACAGCCTTGGCGGCAATCACGTGTTCCAATGGACCACCGATAATGCCGGGGAAAATTGCTGAGTTGATTTTCTTACCCAAGTCTTCGTCGTTCGACAGAATCAAACCTCCGCGTGGTCCGCGCAAAGTTTTGTGGGTTGTCGTGGTCACGACGTGAGCGTGTTCAATCGGGTTCGGGTGAACACCACCTGCCACCAATCCCGCAATATGGGCCATGTCCACAAACAGAATTGCTCCAACACTGTCGGCGATCTCACGGAAGCGCTTGAAGTCCAAAGTACGGGGATAAGCTGAGCCGCCAGCAATGATCAACTTTGGACGCACGTCGAGCGCTTGTTTTGCCAGAGCGTCATAATCAATCTGATGGTTGTCTTCGCGGACTTTGTAGGACGCGACTTTAAACCACTTGCCGGATTGGTTGACGGGTGAACCGTGGGTTAGGTGACCGCCGCAAGCAAGGTCAAGGCCCATGAAAGTATCGCCGGGCTGTAACAGCGCGAAGAAGACGCCTTGATTTGCAGTGGCCCCGGAATGGGCTTGAACATTGGCGAATTTCGCACCGAACAATTGCTTGGCACGATCAATTGCGAGCTGTTCTGACACGTCAACATATTGGCAACCGCCATAATATCGACGGCCTGGATAACCCTCGGCATATTTATTGGTCATGACCGAGCCCTGGGCTTCGAGCACGGCTTTCGAGACGATGTTTTCAGACGCAATGAGCTCAACCTCGTGCTGCTGCCGCATCAGTTCAGATGCGATGGCCTTGGCAATTTTGGGGTCTGATTTTGCCAGTTTGTCTTTAAAGAAACCGGGGAACAGCGGTTTTGCTTTGGCCTTCGCCCTTTTGGCGGTTGGTTTCTTCACTGCTTTCTTGGCCATTGGAATCTCCAAATCAAAAGGGAGCTTGCTCTATACAGGCTCCCTTCAACGGGTCCAGATACAAGTTGGCGCAGGTGCTGTTTAAGGTTTTTTCGCCACTGGTGGTTTGCAGTCTTTCGGCAATGTTCCGGCAGCGTCTGTTTTGCAAACGTCAGCTACCTTTTTTGCAACTTCGACTGGCTTTTTCTTTTCAACAATAACCGGCTTTTTCACAATCTTCGGATCTATCACCGCAACTTTTTTTGGCGCGATTTTTTTCTTGGTTTTCTCAACTGCGACTGCGGGCTTTTTGCCTTTCAGTTTTTGTTCTTTGCGGTAAGCAGCCCAGTCAAACAAACCCGGCACGACTTTTTTGACTCCGGCTTTTTTCTTTTCTGTTGGTTCAGCTTTTTTTACCGCAAAAGGTAACCTCTTTTCTGGTTTTTTGGTTCTCGCAATATCTGCAATTTCGACGTCGGCATCTTCAGAGAGTTCGATCAATTTCTTGGTTTTTATAGCCGCTGTTGGTTTTTTGAATTTCTTGCCGAACAAGCCAATGCCCTCGGCTTCTGCTGCTTCCACGGCCTTGGCTGAACGCGGTATGGGTTTCAATACAAAGCGTTGACCTTCATCGCTCACTTCGCCGTCAGGCAGCGGTTGCCCGACAACAAAGCCGGTTCCATCAAGTCCATAAATATCATTGCGGAATGCAACAGTATTGCCAACGGGCCAAGCTGTTAGATAGGCAACACGCAGCTGAGGCGGCACCTCAAGTTTCACATCGCGGCGTTCAAGCGTCTCAGCCAGCGCGTTGATTTGCGATGAATCAAGGTCTTCTTGACCGTTTAAAATCCATTCGAGCAGCAGGCCCACTTTTTCAACGCGTACACAGCCTGAGCTGTAAAAACGCTGCGCTGATTTGAACAAATGTTTTTCTGGAGTATCGTGCAAATAAATGCCGAAGGGGCTTGGAAAATTGATCTTGGCCGTGGCCATAGCGCTTTCTGGACCTGGCTCTTGGCGGAAGTGGTAGTCGTCTGCAACAGCATTGCTCCAGTCCACTTCTTTCGGGTCAACTTCCGGTCCGCCAAAGCCTTGGAACACCTTAATATTCATATCTTCAAGAATTTGAGTGCCACTGCGCATTTTGGGCATTAAATCGTTCTCAACAATTGACGCTGGCGCATTCCAGTAAGGATTGAAATTCACATCTGAAAGCGCGGTCATTACAACAGGTGTCGGACGTTCCGGCCTGCCTACAATCGCATTGTGACGTGAGAATACCTTACCGTTATTTACAGCTTCGATTTGCATAGAGGGTACATTGACGACTAAATAGCGATCACCCAAGTCTTGGCCATAAGCTTCAAGGCGCGCAATGTTTGCTTCCATCGTGCGGATACGTTCGGCTACGGGCACATTCATGGCGGCAAGAGTTGGACCATCGACCACGCCCGTTGCAGCCAACCCCATATTGCGCTGGAAACGGCTTATGCCATCAACTGTGGCGCTGGTCACACGGTCTGCAAACTCGGGGCTGACGGCTTCCTTCCGCAGGTAGCCATCCATAAATAATCGCTGGTTCAGTGCAATAACGTTTTTGTTTTTGGCTCCTTTTTTATAAGTACCTTTCGGGACTTTGGGGAAACCACCTTCCGAAGCGATTTGACCATATTTCTCAATAACGGCTTGCAACGTGGCCGCACTGTTTTCAGTCAACATCGGATTATTGTTTTTACCGGTCACCACTTCAGTTGCTGTGGTCACTTTACCCGTTACCTTGGCAGGAGGCAGTGGTTTGGCTTTTTTCTTGACTGGAATTACCGAAGCATCGGGATCTTGCGCAAGTGTCGATGCACTTTCAAAAGTTAATGCCGGCAAAAGCAGCAACGCAGCCGCAATCAGACTTGATCCAAGTTTCGCGCGAAGTCTAAAATTCATTACTAGCCCCAATGCCACAACACGACCTTGAATATGGATCGCATGATTTCTTTACCAGCCCTACCCGCATACGTCAAAACGTCGTCGATTCCAGCTGATTTCCGCCCCAAGAATCAAAAACTTGCGGCAATAAAAAGGGCAGTTGAAATAATTCCAGGGAATGCGGCAATTCAGCAACAGAACGGACGAAATAAAAACCCGCCGTAACTTGCGTTACAACGAGTTTTTGCCGATTATGTATTGGTTCTCAAAGGCGATAAAGAATTTGATCGGTCCAATAGCGCTCCAACCGGGCCAAAGCCTTATTCATACGGTCAAATTCGTCTACTGAAAAACCAACAACCTCTTCAATCGCTTGCAGTTGACGGTTGTACATTGCGTCAACGCGAACACGAACGTCCAAGCCTTTTTGCGTGAGGCTCACACGCACGGAGCGCTTGTCAGAATTCGACCGTTCATGATTAACGTAGCCAGCTTCCACCAATTTCTTGAGGTTGTAGGATACGTTTGAACCTTGATAGTGACCGCGCGTCTTCAACTCACCGGCTGTCAGTTCTGCGCTGGAAATGTTGTACAGCAACAAGGCCTGCACAGGATTTACTTCTTTTTCGCCGGAGCGTTCGAAATCGTCCTTGATCACGTCCAACAAGCGGCGATGCAACCGCTCGATGAGCGTCAAAGCTTCCATGTAACGTGACTTGATATTCTGTCGTTTTACGTCAACCGGCTGGAGCGCCACAGCGCTCATCACTTGCGTATTCATGTTATCCACCTATCCCTTTTGTTGTGAGGGGCGGCTTCTTTGTCCGTTCCCCTTGATGGACCTAAACTACGTGATGGGTTTTAAGGGGTGTTGAAGAGTCTCGGTAAATTTGTTCTTATATTTTCGATATTTTGTACTGAATTCGAGGACAGTTTATGGAGTCTTGTTTTCCTATCTTAATCAAATGTGACTGATTGT
>JAYUQS010000228.1:0-2676 GCA_043756645.1 Hyphomicrobiales bacterium
GCGGGCGATACTGTTAATTTCGCAAAGAGCTACTTTCCCAAAAAAGACAAGCGCGCCGAACTCCCAAGCTATCAAGATCACGACAAGGCCAGGAGGATATATGCAGACCAGAGAATTTCGAACTCCGCCTATGTTCCGTTCAATGAATGGCGCCAACCCAAATATGCCAGTGAGAACCTGAATATCGATGCAGACGGCTACCGGCTGCACACGGCAGGCACCACGAATGCTGCGAATGCGCAAGCACTTGGATTTTTTGGGGGATCAACGGTTTGGGGCACGGGCGTAGACGACAATGGAACACTTCCGGCACAACTTGATATCATCACCAGTCAATTCACCGTCACCAACTATGGCGAGCGCGGATATACTTCCATGCAGAACCTAATTGATCTGATGAAATTGATCAACCAGAACAAGCCACCGAAAACGGCCATATTCTTTGAAGGCTTCAATGATATCTGGGTTCATTGCAACGAGATTGTATCACCCAGCCTGAATGGTCATCTTGAAGAGCGGCATATCCAATCCGCACTCAACCGTGCGGAGAAGAAGAACTACATCTTTAACAATATCATTGCACCAATAATGTCACTTGCGCTTGAAGTCACCGGAGGCCAGGAGAACGCACAGAGTGCGAGTTGCAGCAACGATCCCACCCGTGCTGAAGCGGTTGCTGAATTGATCATCCGCAACATGGAAATGGGACATGATTTGGTTACAAGCTATGGCGGCACGTTTTATGCCTTCTTGCAACCTCATGCTTATGTCGGGCATCCCCGCATCGACCACCTCGACCTCGCTTCACCGGACAAGCTCATTCAACGCAAGCAATTCGACGCGGTTTACCCACTGGTGCAGCAAAAAATAAAGAGTCGGAATATCCACTGGTTTTTTGACATTTCAAACGCCATTGACGGAAACACTTATCTGCTTGTCGATCACGCGCACGTCACTGATGAAGGAAACAGAATTATTGCAGAAGCGATAAAGCAGAAAATTGGTGGATTCTAAGATCAGCGCTTACGGCCCACAAATATAAACAATCCACCTTCGCCACCGAGGCTGGTAAAGATCATGATGACTTGCTGCCAAATCCGTTCGTAACGACTGGAACGGCTGGACTTCTTGAAAAGATCGCTTTCCTTGCCGAGTTGAATTTCACAGGAAGGAATTGAGTTGATGAACTCAATGTTGTTCTTGTCAAACCAGCGCAAAACCTCATCGAAGCTGTGGCAACTCTCGACGGGATGAATATACTGGTCCCTGATCCAGGACTTCACTTTTTCGGCAGAGTTCGCATCGGCGTTGCGCAGAACGGGGTCAAACATCATCAAATATCGAACACCAAATATTCGATAGAAAAACCGCCTGATATGGGTTCTCAAGCGTCCATACCAGTTGTAGAGACCAACAATAACGATGCCGTCACGTTTTGCATATTTGCATATGAGGTCAAAGCCGCCAGCAGGATCCTTGGTGTGATGCAAAACGCCACTTGACCAGACCACATCAAAAACCTCATCTTCGAACACATCTTCAAAAACATCAGCATTCACAAAGGTCACGTTGGAGATGCTGTTCTTGATTGCAAATTCGTGACCCAATTTCAGTGATGTCAGGGTTGGATCAAATGCAAAAATTTCGCTGTTGCTGCCAATCGCAAGATAGTTGGAGAGTTGCGACGTGCCCGATCCCACTTCAAGAAAGCTGCGGTTAAACCCAATAAATTCCTTCAATCGCCGGGACAGCTGGTTGCGGTTTCCACGTTCCAGGATTGTCGATTTATTATCGTTGTCCTTGTAGTTCGGGAATGGTGCTACATCATAGAACTCAGTCACCTTTTTGGTAACCTGGCCCGAAACAGGAAAACTCACCAGATTACCAGAGCTGGTAAATTCTTTTTTAAAGTATTTGCGTAATGTCTTTGCATCCATTGTCGAGGCCCCGCATGTTTACGTCAATTGAATGTAGTTTTGACAACTACTCATCCCGCTCGATCACAACCGTCACTGATTTGCGCAGCGCCTTAGAACCTTTTTGCGTCATGGGGCGGACGGAGTGGAGTGAGTTGTGGGTTTTTACAAATACCGTACATTGATTGGGCACAAAGGGAACGGTGTCGATGACTTCCAAACCTTCCCACGGCACCATCTTGTTTTCCCAGTTGTAGGCATAACGCATGTCATTGGTGCGGTTCATGTCGAGGCCACCGCCGAAAGCTGTATCCCACTCGCCGTCCTTGACCATCGAAATCACCAGGGTAATGACTTTGCGCGCCGCATCGGTGTGGGGTTCCACTGTGCCGCCATCGGCTTTCAGGGATGAGAATTCGAACCTGCTGCTGAGCTTCAGCGCACGCGATGGAATGTTCCCGCGGCCAATCGATTTCGCAATGCGCTTCAATTTTTGGGAGCCGGTTTCGAAAGCTTCACTCAGGGGAAGTTCAACATGATTGTGCTTCAGGAATTCAACGGTCCTGAAAATGAAATCATCACTTTTGACCCACGTGTGGAAATCCCGCCAGACTTTTGTTTCACGCAGAAAACGTTCATAGTTCTGAGGTGCCCATTTCTCTGATAGACTCAGCTTGTAGGGAAATTTTGGCAATGAACCGAAAAGGCTTTCCTCCGGAAAACTGTCTGCCAACTGGTTGTAGTGAACAGGATCAAGCGC
>JAYUQS010000229.1:0-7072 GCA_043756645.1 Hyphomicrobiales bacterium
CTGGATGACGCCGCGCGCGCCATCAGGGATATGCAGGTGCGGGGCGCTCCCCTGATCGGGGCGACTGCGGCTTACGGCATGGCGCTGGCTTGCCGCGAAGGTTCAAGCCTTGCCCATGCCTATGAGACCCTTCATGCCACCAGGCCCACGGCGATCAATCTGAAATGGGCGCTGGATGAAATGCTCCGTGCGCTGAGCGATACGCCTGCCGCCGCGCGCGAAGCCTTGGCCTATGCGCGCGCGGCGCAGATCGCCGATGAGGATGTAGAGATCAACCAGGCCATTGGCCGCGCCGGATTGGAGCTCATCAAGGGCCTTGTGGGGAAGAAACCCGTCAACATCCTCACCCATTGCAATGCGGGCTGGCTGGCCACGGTGGATTGGGGAACAGCAACGGCTCCGATTTACATGGCGCATGATGCTGGCATTCCCATTCATGTGTGGGTCGATGAAACGCGGCCCCGCAATCAGGGCGCTTCCCTTACCTCGTGGGAACTGGCGCAACATGGCGTGCCCTATACTTTGATCCCCGACAATACCGGCGGACATTTGATGCAGCATGGCCAGGTGGATTTATGCATCGTCGGCACGGATCGCACCACAGCGGATGGCGATGTTTGCAACAAGATCGGGACTTATCTGAAGGCGCTCGCAGCCCACGACAACAACGTGCCGTTTTATGTGGCACTACCTTCACCCACTATTGATTTTCGTGTGCGTGATGGTGTGGAAGAAATTCCGATTGAGCAACGCAGCGGAGATGAAGTGTCGTTTATGACGGGCCTCACAAAAGATGGGCGCATTGAGACAATCGAAATCGCTGCCAAGGGCACGCCGGTTGCAAATTATGCTTTCGACGTTACGCCATCACGACTGGTAACGGGTTTGATCACCGAGCGCGGTGTGATTGCGGCGAATAGAAACGCCATTGCGGCGGCGTTTCCTGAACGGGCCGAGACTTAACCCAAGGGTGGCGTCCAGGTCCGCATCTGTTGGGCCGCATTTGCGACTGACGCGATGTTTGCGTAACCGCCCGGATTGACCATCATGTCCCGCGCCAAAGTAAGCACCCGCGCTTCACAGGTGGCGCGGGTTTTTTCGTCTTTGATTTTTTCCAGATCAATATTGTGCGCTAAACCGAGAACGCGACGGATCATCTTGGCAGCGGCGAAACCAATGGTGTCGTTCCACAGGCGACACATATAGGCGCGACGTTCCGCTTCCAAGCGTATGGCTCCGAGATCACCTTGAAACAGCGAGGGCGGATAGGCATCACCGGTTTGGTTTTCGTGCCAAAGTGTCAGGAATTGCGCTTCGAAACCATTCCAAATCTGGGCCAGCGTTTCTAAAATCCACGCACGATAACGATCCCGCGCAGCTGGCTTTTCCTCATGACCATCCTGCGAAAAATAGTTGATCAAGAAATTTGCAATCACAGCACCCACGTCAAAACCCATCGGCCCCATGAAGGCGAATTCAGGATCGATGATGCGCGTGTTTTCCGTCGTCAACATCACCGAGCCTGTGTGCAAGTCTCCGTGAATCATGGCTTCGGCTGAGGACATGAACTTCAGTTTGAGACGCGACACCGCTACTTTCAAATCACCATCTTCGCGCCATTGGGCGGCGTAAGGATCGAGATAGGGTTTTGTCCAACGGTTCATGTCGGCCATGCGATAGGGATCGGTGAAGATCAGGTCTTCCGTGATTTTACACAGTGCGGTGTTGCCAGCAAAAGCCCCGATCATGGCTTTCTTTTTGTCGGCGGTGAGTGCGAGGTCGCTGGTGAAAAACAAGGTGCGCGCCATGAAGGTGGAGATGTCGTTGGCGAAGCGCGGATATTCGACGCCCGCAATCATACCATGACGCATGATGATGTGGGGCTGCAACAGCTCCATGGCGATGAGGGACAGTGTTTCGTCGTAGTGATAGATTTCAGGGACGAGCGACCCTGTATGTTTCGCCTGTTCCGACAGCGCCATATGCTCATAATGCGCGCGCGACAAAGGCAAGGGCCAGCTTTCACCGACCAAGCGCACATAGGGCAGCGCCTGCTTCACAGCCATGGCCCCGTTTGGACCATAAACTTTGAACACAAGATTCAAGTTCCCATCGCCCACTTCCTCGACACGCCAGGCGTCTGGTTTTCCACCCAGCCGCTCTGCCAGATGTGGAACGCGGGCAAGGCAAGCTGCGAGTGAGGCAGATGATTGGGCAACATAGCCTTTGGGTGTGGAAATCAAGTCGTTCGCTCCGTCTGCTCGCACATTACTCTCCAAAACTGTGACACAGGAAACGGCGGCAGGCAACATGGCTGCTCAGGTCATCTTTGTGTTGGTACTGTTTTCATCAATGACGTGCGGACGCGAGACTGTTACTTTCGCAACAGTCGTTCTGCCATGGTTTCATTGGTGATGAATTCATTGATGAGCTTGCCCACCAGTGCTCCTTTGATCGCGTCGAACCGGCCTGGTGCCATGGCGAGGCCGACAATTTTGCGCCGTGCGGGTGCTTCAAGCGGTACGCTCATCACACGGTCGTTCACGAGGCCATCGATCAATGTGCCGGTCGCATCAAAACTCCAACCCGTGATTTCACCCACAGCCCCCGCCTTTACCATGGCCCGCATTTCTTCCGGCCGCACAAAGCCATCGCGCAATAAAGCGGCCGTTTCATCAACTGTGCCGATACCGACAAAACTTACATCGGCATGCGACGCCAAATCCATGACGTTGCGCAGTGATTTCTGGGTGACCAGCAGCTTGCGTTCATGCACGGTGGCCGCAACAACCGGAAACGGCATGGGATAATGCGGCGCACCAACGCGTTCACCCACCCGCGAGGCCACGTCAAACACCGTCGCTGAGCCGTCAGGGCCAATATTGCCAACCAGCGAAACGATTTTGTGCTGTGGCGCTTCCATCGGGCTGATCTGCTCTGAGACCGCGCGCAACGTACGGCCTGTGCCAAGCCCGACGATAACGGGATGCTGTGACACGAGGTAGCGTTCCATCACAGCTGCTGCTGCTTCCACGATGCCAAGGGTTTCAGATTTCGACGTCGTATCCGCCGGAACGACCTCACATTGCTCCAAGCCATAGGTCTGTTTGAGGCGATCTGACAATTCAAGACAGCGGCCCAGTGGATGATCAAAGCGGACTTTGATGAGACGTTCGGTTACGGCCAGCGACACCATGCGTTGTGCTGTTTGCCGCGACACGCCGAGTTTGCGCGCAATCTCGTCTTGGGTATTGCCCGCGATATAATACAACCAACCGGCCCTAGCGGCATCATCAAGCCGTTCAACATCAGTATCAGATTTTCGTGCCACTTGAAATTACGCTTCCTGTTTTACCTTCAATTATTTCCTACAGATACCAGTATCACAAAATATGCGATAGAGCTCTTGCATATCGTGAATAACGCGATCTACGGCCAAATCCGGCGGCAAAGCATATCCAGCTTTCACATGGGCGCCACCCGCAAAATGCCAAACTGCCATGCCAGCGGCTTTCGCTGCTCTGACTCCCATTTCACTGTCCTCAATCACCAGACAATGCCGAGGGTCAACGCCGTGTGTTTTCGCCGCATGGAAAAACAGGTCAGGTGCCGGCTTGGAATTTTCCACCAGAACGGCAGAATAAACCTTCGGTCCAAAGTATTTCGCAAGTTCACATTTCTGTAACGAAAAATCCAATCGCGGCGGAATAGAGCTGGAGGCCACGCAATGATCAACCATCATCGCGTCGAGCACATTATGAACCCCCGCCATGGGCTGCAAGTCGGTTGCGAAAAGCGCATTGAGCCTGATGAAATAATCTTTTTGAAACGCATCAGGCAACCGCTTGCCTGATGATTGATGCAGGCGTTCCTTAGCAGAGGCAAAACTACGCCCCAGAAACATCGTCCGGAAATCTTCGAAGGACAGCTCAATTCCAATTTCACCAAGCTGTTGCATCAACACCCGCGCACTCAGCATCTCACTATCAACCAAAACGCCATCACAGTCGAAGATGATGCAGTGAGGAGGCATGTTGGATTAGTCTGTCCTGACAACGGGTTGGAATGATATTCTGATATGCATAAATCACGCGGGCATGAGAGTGAACAAGTATTATTGCCATCGTGGTCATTCCGCGGCTTGCCGTGGTTTATGTGACCGGGCAAATTCCGGCAACCAGTCACCATGGGCCGCCAGAAGATCATCGGTCAAATCCCATATCTGCTGCAAGTCCAGTTCGGCGGCTGTGTGGGGGTCCATCATGGCGGCGTGATAAATGTGCTCGCGGTTTTCAGTCATCAGTGCACGGACGGTTAATTCCTGCACGTTGATGTTGGTGCGAATGAGGGCTGTGAGTTGCGGTGGCAGTTCGCCGACGAATGTTGGTTGAATGCCGCGATCATCCACCAAGCATGGCACTTCCGCCGCGCAATCATCAGGCAGTGAGGTGATGCAGCCATTGTTGCGCTGGTTGCCATAGATCACTGATGGTTCGCCGGTCCAGATTGAGTTGACGATGGATGAGGCATATTCATGCGACGCCTTCACGTCCATGGGTTCGTTTTTCAACGCGTTTGACTCGCGTTTCCAGCGGGCAATTTGCTCGACGCAACGTTTTGGATATTCATCAAGGGGAATGCCAAACTTCTCGATCAGGTCTTCGCGACCTTCCTTGATAAAATATGGCGTGTATTCGGCAAAATGCTCAGAGCTTTCGGTGACGAAATAGCCCAAGCGCTTCAGCATTTCATAACGCACCTTGTTGGGGCAACGCGGGTTCCAGTGTGAGGGCTTCGGAAAACGGCCTTCTTCATAGCCACGCAACAGATCGGGATAGAGGCTGCGATGACTGCCATCTTTCTGCTTGTGTTCAAACTGCAAATAGAAAGCCAAGTGGTTGATGCCAGCGGCGCGATAACGGATTTCTTCCAATGGAATATCAAGGTCGCGGGCCAGTTCATAAGCGGTTCCCTGCACAGAATGACAAAGGCCTACTTGTTTGATCTTCGGGAATTTTGCTGAAATGGCCCAAGTATTAATGGCCATGGGATTCACATATTGCAGCATCCAGGCGTCAGGGCAGACGTCCATCATGTCGGCGCAAATCTTCCAGAGATGCGGCACCGTGCGAAGGCCGCGCATGATGCCGCCGACACCCAAGGTATCGGCAATGGTTTGGCGCAGGCCATATTTCTTCGGCACTTCAAAGTCGGTCACTGTGCAAGGCTCAAAGCCACCAATCTGAAACGCCACGACAACGAAGTTGGCTTTTTCCAGGGCTTTACGTTGGTTGGAATAGGTTTCCACCTTGGCTTTCACACCAAGCGTTGAAATGATTTTGCGTGCCACCACTTCGCTTTCAGCCAAGCGTTCCG
Organism: Hyphomicrobiales bacterium; assembly: GCA_043756645.1. GTDB lineage: Bacteria > Pseudomonadota > Alphaproteobacteria > Rhizobiales > Aestuariivirgaceae > Aestuariivirga. Next base: position 5,377 of record JAYUQS010000229.1, read on the forward strand.
CATTGATGTCCATCAGTGCGACGGTTGCTCCGGCAAGGGCCGGGCGCTGCAGCACATCACCTATGATGTTTTTCATGAACACGGTGGAACCGGCGCCAATGAAAGTGATACGTGGATTTGCGGTCATGGTTTTTTCCTCTTCAGTTCAAGCAGCGATGTCAAATGCGGCGCGCACAAGGCGCTTGGTGTCGTCGGTTTGGGGGTTGGTGAGAACCTCTGATACGCTACCTTGTTCTACAATTTTGCCGTGCTGCATGACAATGATCGACCGAAGACTGACGCAGCGCAATCCGAAAAACAGAAAAATGTTTCCGGTTTTCGAAGGTGTGGGAGATATTCGATGATCAATTACATTCCCACCAGTCCCTTCTCCATCGCAGATGGAGATGGTGGCGCGAAGCGATGGATGAGGTTCCTTCGGCAGCCACAAGTGACAAAATCAAAGGGAAGCGTCGCTTTTGTTACCTTCACCTCTCCCGTTCACGGGAGAGGACGCCACCAGAAGGGTGGCAGGTGAGGGACATGTAACATTCTGACCAGTCCCTTCTTCATAGCAGATGGAGAAGGTGGCGCGAAGCGACGGGCAGCCACAAGTGACGAAATCAAAGGGAAGCGTCTCCTTTTGCCTAAAATAAAACACGCTATGGTTTGCAAGGTTTAATGGACTGTCACCGTAATTACTGTCACCGTAATTACTAAAATAAAACACGCTATGGTTTGCAAGGTTTAATGGACTGTCACCGTAATTACCGAACTGAACTAACTTCGGAAAGTGACGAGAAATTCAGGTTTAGAAAAGATTCGACCGCATGGGCATTGCAGTATTGCTTGCTCATTACATCAATCATCAATACCGCGACGTGATTAGATTCGATTCCAGTTTTCATACTCATTTCATAGGTTTGTGGCCCATCTTTGTTCCATTCAATATACAAACATTCTGGAATTACGGTGACACCCCACTTTACTCACCTCACGCCTCGACACACGCGGCAAGTCTTCTTGGCTGCGGCGTGTGGCGATGAGGAAGGCCAAGTCTGGCGCGATGGCGGTATAGCCTGTGGCGGATTTTTCGATTGCGATGGCGTAACGCTGGGTCATGTATCAAATGTGTTGCAACAGGCCGGGATTGTCAAATGGTGGATGCGCGGTGTGGGGAAAGCCGGCCCCGGCCTGTCGCTTTTGTCCTTTGGGAATTGACGGATAGCACCCTCTTTCCCCTGCCCAATTTTTGGCTGCCATTTGCACATATCTTTAGGGGCAGTTTCTCAATTGTTGAAAAAAATGCAATTTTGTAAAACTTTACCGTCATCCCGGCGAAGGCCGGGACAAGGCTTTTCGGGACGCTTCAAGCGTCGTAAGCCTCGTCCCGGCCTTCGCCGGGATGACGTAATAAATACATTAAAACAACAGTTTAGATAGGTTTTAGTGTGCCTGTTTGTCGAAATTCCTTTCGGCCCCAAAGGATGTGTGAATCTGATAGCCAACTTTAGGCGAGAGGATGGGGTGGGGTTCCCTGCGCAACAATTGCTATCGCATTTTTGGCACAATCCCCACCCCTGCCTCTCTCCGCTTTGCGGATAGGGGCGAAAATTCTTAAAAATACCTCTTGACAATGTTCCTATTATGTTCCATGTATCCAAAGCCACTCCCACTCGGGAGTCCGGTGTACGGCGGTACAGTCGGGCGGGGGTGG
>JAYUQS010000230.1:0-7061 GCA_043756645.1 Hyphomicrobiales bacterium
TCCGGCAAAACCACGCTTTCGCGCGGCAGGATTTCCAGCAGCGGCACGATTACCGCGTCATGTCCCAAACCCTCTAATTTTTCGGCCAGAGGCTGCGCATCTTCAACAGGCCGTGTCACCAGCAATTTCATGAGTAACGTAACTTCTCTCCGCCCAACGCTTTCACATGTTCGCCTGCTTCGATGCCCATGGCAACAGCATCTTTTGATGTACCGGTAATACAGTGTTCAAAACTGTCACGGCCATCAAGGGTGAGGGCTTGCCCGCGAAATGTAACGGACGTTCCATCCACAATGGCATGGCCCGCAATGGGTGTGCGGCAGGAGCCTTCAAGTGTGGCGAGAAAAGCCCTTTCACATTGAATGGCAATGCCGGATTGTTTGTGGTGTATCGCCTCCACCAGTTTGCGGGCGTGTGTGTTGGCTTGGTTGATTTCAATGCCAATGGCACCTTGCGCCACGGCAGGCAACATCTGGTCCATGTCCATAACGGCGCTGATATGCTGCGAAAGACCCAATCGGTTCAAGCCTGCCACCGCCAAAAATGTTCCATCTGCAACACCATCGTTGAGTTTGCGCAACCGCGTTTCAACATTGCCGCGAAATTGTACTGATTTTAAGTCGGGCCGCAAGCGCAGCGCCTGTGCATTGCGTCGCACCGATGACGAGCCGAGAACGGCCCCCTGCTGCAAATCGAGAAGTGAGGTCACTTTGGTGCTGATAAAAGCATCTCGCGCATCCTCACGCGGCAATATGGCGGCGAAGGCCAGCCCGGTCGGCACGATGGCTGGCATGTCTTTCATTGAATGCACCGCCAAATCAATGCTGCCCGCAAACAAGACTTCTTCAATTTCTTTGGTGAAAAGCCCCTTGCCGCCAATATCAGCCAAGGGCCGATCTGTGATGCGGTCGCCTGTGGTGCTGATCACTACAATTTCGAACTGGTCTTCTTCCAGATGATGCGCCGCCATTAAACGCGCACGGGTTTCCCGGGCCTGCGCCAAAGCGAGAGGCGATCCACGGGTTCCAATGCGTATGCTGTTCATTTGCCAATTCCGGTAAGTGGGTGCTAGAGCCACGGTGTTTGAATGAAGGCAATACCTGACATATGCTGCACACCACAACCATTTTAGGCATCGAAACCTCCTGCGACGAAACCGCCGCCAGCGTGGTGCGCCGTCATGCTGACGGCCGGGGCGAAATTCTATCGAATGTGGTGTTGAGCCAAGTCAAGGATCATGCACCCTATGGCGGCGTGGTGCCGGAGGTCGCGGCGCGTGCGCATATTCATCATTTGGATCGGTTGGTGAAAAAAGCTGTTGATGATGCCGGAGTTGATTTTGCTGGATTGGACGCAATTTCTGCCACCGCAGGACCGGGATTATCCGGCGGCTTGATTGTGGGTTTGACCATGGCCAAGGGTATGGCACTGGCGCGGGGCCTGCCGTTTCTGGCCATCAATCATTTGGAAGGCCATGCCCTCACGCCGCGCCTTTTGGGCAACGTGCAGTTTCCCTATTTGCTGTTGTTGATTTCCGGCGGCCACACCCAGTTCCAATTGGTGCGCGGAGTGGGTGACTATAAACGTTTGGGCACAACGATTGATGACGCACTGGGTGAGGCTTTTGACAAGACAGCAAAATTACTGGGCCTGGGGTTTCCCGGCGGGCCTCTGGTTGAAAGCTTTGCTTTGCGCGGTGATGCTAATCGTTTCGATTTACCACGGCCTTTAAAAGGCAGGGCGGGTTGCGATTTCTCATTTTCCGGCCTTAAAACTGCGGTAAGAGAAACTGCTGAGGATTTGGGATCGCTGACGGACCAAGACAAAGCCGATCTCTGTGCCAGCTTCCAAAAAGCCGTAGGCGAAACCGTAGGCGACCGTTTGCGCAACGCCTTCGTCATGTTCCGCGAAACAAGCCCTGATGAGCAAACTCCCACCCTTGTCGTTGCAGGCGGTGTGGCGGCCAACAAATCCTTGCGCAAAGTCTTGGAAACAACTTCTGCCGATAATGGTTTCAAGCTCTCTGTTCCCCCGTTTCATCTGTGTACAGACAATGCAGCCATGATCGCATGGGCTGCTACTGAGCGTTTGGCGCTTGGTTTGTCTGATGATCAAGCAGCACCCGTGCGCCCACGTTGGCCTTTGGATAGCGTGTCGGCACCAGCTTATGGTTCCGGGCGACTGGGTGCCAAAGCATGAGTAAGATCTGCGTGCTCGGCAATGGCGCTTGGGGCAGGGCGCTTGCGGGGTTAGCAACCGAATGTGGGCACACGGTTGAAATCTGGTCGCGCCAGGATTCATCAAATGAAAAAATCTGGCGGGCCGAAGCGCTGATTATTGCCATCCCGGCGCAAGCCGTTGCAACAACATTGCCCGCGCTCGGCATCACCAAAACTCAAGCTGTGATTATCACGGCCAAAGGCATAGACCGTGCCAGCAATCGTTTCATGTTCGAAGTCGCGCACGACGTGGCTGACAAACAGCGCTGTGCAATATTGTCAGGCCCGAGCTTCGCTGAAGATGTTTCAAAACAACTTCCAACGGCGGTGTCTCTCGCATGCTCTGACATCGTCATAGCCAGGGAATGGGCGAAAGCTCTATCACGCCCAAACTTCCGCATCTATGCCAATGACGATCCGCTCGGCGTCTGCATTGGCGGCTCCCTCAAAAATATTCTGGCCATCGCTTGCGGCATTTCAGATGGAAAGCAATTGGGGGCCAGCGCCAAAGCCGCACTGACCACGCGGGGCTTTTCAGAATTGATGCGCCTCGGAAAAGCAATGGGTGCAAAACCCGAAACCATGATGGGCTTGTCAGGCTTGGGCGATCTCTTGCTCACCTGTTCGAGCCCGCAATCCCGCAACTATGCCTTTGGCAAAAGATTGGGTGAGGGCATGAGTGTGGACAACGCTCTGGCTGCAAGCAACGGCGTGGTCGAAGGGGTTTATTCCGCCAGCGCCGCGCTGAAATTGGCGATTGAACACACCATCACCATGCCAATTACACAGGCCATAAACGCCGTTGTTGAAAATGGTGCCAATCCGGACGATATGATTGACGCCCTGCTGGCGCGGCCCGTTGGCACTGAAATTTTGTAAAGGAACGCAACATGCTCTACGCTCTCATCTGCACCGACAAACCCAACAGCATTGATTTGCGCATGCAAATCCGCCCCGCTCATTTGTCTTTTTTGGACAAGCTCGGTGCTAGTCTGAAAGCCGCTGGCCCCTTTGTTGATGATGAAGGAAAATCCACAGGCAGTCTGGTGATCATCAGTGCTGAGGATATGGCGGAAGCAAAAACAATCTCTGCCCAAGACCCTTATGCCTTGGCTGGCCTTTTCTCTTCAGTTGAAATTAAACCGTGGAAATGGCTGATGAAGAACCCGGAGTCCGCATAATGGCCTATTGGCTTTTCAAATCAGAGCCGGACGTGTTCTCGTGGGACATGCTGAAAGCCAAAGGTTCTGCAGGCGAGGAGTGGACCGGCATTCGCAACTACCAGGCCCGCAACAACATGCGCCAAATGAAAATCAGCGATAAAGGTTTCTACTATCACTCCAACATCGGCAAAGCCGTGGTCGGAATTGTTGAGGTCTGCAAACTCATTCACCCCGATTCAACGGCTGAAATACCCGCGTGGGAATGCGTGGATATTCGCGCCCTCGCAGATTTGCCAAAACCGATGACGCTGGATGACATTAAACTGGTGCCTGAATTAAGCGAGATGGTGCTGGTGAAAAACTCGCGGCTGTCGGTGCAGCCGGTGACAGCGGATGAGTGGAAATTGATTTGTGAAAAGTGTGGGCTGAAATTGCCGCCGAAGTTGGGGGCTTGAGAAAAGTCCCCCTCCGCCCTTCGGGCACCTCCCCCAGCAAAGCTGAGGGAGGGCGAAAATATACACGCTCCACCAACTTGTTGGGGGAGCTGTCCGAAGGACTGAGGGGGGACTGTATGCGATGAACCCCGCCACTTTCATCCGCGCCAACACCACACTCCTCCCCGTCCCACTCACCCCCGAAATCCAACTTTACCTCGCCCATGAAGCTGTTCCGCTTTGGCAAAAGACGGAAGAGGAACTGGGCAAAATCGGCTTGCCGCCACCCTTCTGGGCTTTTGCTTGGGCGGGTGGACAGGCTTTGGCGCGTTATGTATTGGACAATCCGGAAACTGTTTCAGGCAAGCGCGTTATTGACATTGCGTCAGGTTCCGGGCTTGTGGCGATTGCCGCGATGAAAGCAGGGGCTGCAAGTGTATTGGCTGCCGATATCGATGAGTTTGCCGTAGCGGCGACAGAATTAAATATCGCTTGTAACCCTCTACCTAACGTCCGTCATTCCGGCGAAAGCCGGAATCTTTCAAGTCATGCAGATTCCGGCTTTCGCCGGAATGACGGGTTTAGTGTGACAAGTGAGGATTTGCTTCAATCACCACCACCCAACGTCAATACCATTCTCGTCGGTGATCTATTCTACGAAAAATCCACTGCCGAAAAAGTTTTCACCTGGCTGTCAAAGGCCAAAGCCCAAGGCACCCACGTCCTCATCGGTGACCCCGGTCGCAGTTATCTGCCCAAAGACAAACTGACAAAGCTCGTGGAATACAATGTGCCAGTCACCCGTGATCTCGAAGACGCCGAAATCAAGCGGACTGCGGTATGGGAGCTTTTATGACGCGGCCCGTGTTGTTTAAATACAGCGCCACCATCAGCAGTGCCAAGCTCACCCACAACCATATATCCTGCACGCCACCAAAAAACACCGCCGCGATGATGACGGCAGCCGGCGTTGACACATAGGTGGCCTGCACTGTGTAAACCGCACCCTTGTCACGGATCAGCGTGAAGTAAGCAACGCGCTCAACGACCCACATCACAATCAGGGGCAGCATGATCCAATAAGCATTCAATGTGGGTGCATTGGCTGCTGCAAAAGGCGCAAACAACAAAACCGCGGGCAGCGCAAACAAACCTGAGAACAGGCTTTCCGCAGCACCTACTTCTGTTGTGTCAGCATCTTGGGGCCACGCCTTTCCGGCATAGGCATTGTAGAGTGTGTAGAGAATCGGCACCGAAAGCGAAGCCACCAGCCACCAGGAAATCTGGCCTTGCAACATGCCGTCGCGCGATAAAATCAAAACCAGTGTGGATGCAAAGCCGGTCGCAATGGCCAATAGTCGTCGTTTGGTTGCTTCTTCCCAACCTGTAACCAGCGCCAGCAGATAGCTGAAAAACGGCGAAGTGGTGATAATGATTGATAGTTCGGTGGGTGGCACGTAGGCCGCGAGATAGAGGTTTATGGCAAACGGCACATTCATCAAAAACGCACAAGCCGCACCATAGCGCAAAATGGGGGCGCTCATTTTCCAGCTGCCATTTTTCCAAGCCGACAACCCCCACATCAACCCGCCAACGCCAATACCGGTGATGAAAATGGTATGGCTGAAAGGCATGCCAACATTTGCAAGATGCTTATACAAAGCAGGCGAAATACCCCAGAACAAGCCGAGCAACATGAAGTAAGAGAAATGGCGGGGCGAGGTCATTTTTTTATCTTCTCCCTCTGACTTAAAGCTGGATGGTCACGTGTGGTTGCCGAAGGGACCTCATCCGTCTCGCGCCAAAGCGCGATCCACCTTCTCCATTTGCAATGGAGAAGGGACAAGTTGTGATTTTGAGTCCCTTCTCCACGATAGTGGAGAAGGTGGATTGCGCGAAGCGCAAGACGGATGAGGTCCCTTTGATGACTGGCAATTGCAGTGCTCACAGCAGGAATTGCATGACGTTGATCGCAGTGGAGCAGCAACATTTGTTTTTGAGGCCTTAGACAGGAGTCGAATAGCAAGCTATAGCAACTGCAGTAAGAAGCGCCATAGAACGCGACCATTTGAGGGAGATAGCTGCCATGTCCGACAAGGTTTATGCCGTACCATCAGCCTGGAAGAAAAAGGCTTATGTTGACGAGGCAGGCTACAAGGCCATGTATGCAGAATCGGTCAAGAACCCGGTGAAATTCTGGGCCAAGCAAGCCAAGCGTATCGATTGGTTCAAGGCGCCAAACAAAATCAAGAATACCTCCTTTGACTACGACAACGTCTCGATCAAATGGTACGAAGACGGTGTCACCAACGTCTCGGTCAATTGCATCGACCGCCATTTGAAAAAGCGCGCCAATCAAACCGCGATCATTTGGGAAGGCGATAACCCCTACGACGACAAGAAGATCACCTATCGCGAACTCTACGAGCAAGTCTGCCGCCTCGCCAATGTGATGAAAAAGCACGGTGTTAAAAAAGGCGACCGCGTTACGCTTTACATGCCGATGATTCCCGAAGCCGCTTACGCCATGTTGGCTTGCACCCGCATTGGCGCTGTTCACTCTATCGTCTTCGGTGGCTTTTCGCCGGAATCCCTCGCGGGCCGCATCGAGGACTGCCAATCCCATTTTATCATCACAGCGGATGAAGGCTTGCGCGGCGGTAAGAAGATTCCCTTGAAGGCCAACACAGATGCTGCGCTGGCGAAAACCGGCTCTACTGCAAAAGTTCTCGTCGTGCGCCGCACCGGCGGACACGTGACGTGGGAAAAAGGCCGCGATTTTTGGTATCACGAGGAAATGGCTTCGGTAAAACCTGAGTGCAAGCCAGAGAAAATGAAAGCCGAAGACCCGCTGTTCATTCTCTACACCTCAGGCTCCACCGGAAAACCCAAGGGCGTGTTGCACACAACGGCGGGCTACCTCGTCTACGCCGCAATGACGCATCAATACGTTTTCGATTATCACGATGGCGACGTCTACTGGTGCACGGCAGATGTGGGCTGGGTCACGGGCCACAGCTACATCGTCTACGGCCCCCTCGCCAACGGTGCGACAACTCTCATGTTCGAAGGCGTGCCGAACTACCCCAACGTCTCACGCTTCTGGGAGGTCATTGACAAACACCAGGTCAATATTTTCTACACTGCCCCAACAGCCATTCGTGCCCTTATGCAGCATGGCGACGCACCCGTCACTCGCACCTCGCGCAAATCTCTGCGATTGCTCGGCTCAGTCGGCGAACCCA
>JAYUQS010000231.1:0-7015 GCA_043756645.1 Hyphomicrobiales bacterium
ATGCGATCGGGGATATCTGCAAACTATATAGTCCAGAGGAGTGCTGGAACTACTTCAGGGAAGCTGGATATGCGTCAGATTAAAAGCATGATGCTCTAGCCCAATACCGCTGCTTTCAGAAATACACAGGACGTTAATGTTGGAGTGCTTTGGCCCATAGACTGGCAGCTAAGTTACTACGCCTTCCTCCGCCTCGACTTCGCAAAGGTATCAAAAGCCACGGCCAATACAATGATCACGCCGATGATGATTTGTTGGATGTAGCTTGAGACATTCATCAGCACGAGGCCGTTCAACAAGACGCCGATCAATATGGTGCCGATGACTGTGCCGAAGATTGTACCGACTCCGCCGAACAGACTTGTGCCGCCTATCACGACTGATGCAATCACCGTCAATTCATAGCCGGTACCGGCGACGGCTTCGGCTGAGTTCAAGCGTGCGGCCAGCACAAAAGCTCCAAGCCCCGCAAAGAACCCCATAATAACATAGACCGAGCAGATGATGCCGTTGACATTGAGGCCTGAGAGGCGTGCGGCTTCGGGGTTACCGCCGACGGCATAGACTCTGCGGCCAAAGCGCATGTAGCGCAGCACGATGTGCGCGATGATGGCGCAGAACAGGAAGATCAAAACCGGCACTGGGACTGGTCCGATTTTGCCCTGGCCCCACCAGCTGAAGGCTTTGTCGAAACCACTGATGGGACCGCCTGCAGCGAACAACAATGCTGCTCCACGGAACACTGACATACCGCCCAATGTGACCACAAAGGGGGGCACTTTCAATTTGGTAATGGCAAGACCTTGGAGGTATCCGCCCGCAACACCCAGTGATATTGCGGCAAGCGCCGCCAGCGGCCAGCCATAGCCCACAGCGTCATTGCCCACAGTGAAGCGGTCCTGCATGCCGCCTTTGGCCACAGCGGCGGCAACCAGACCCGCGAAGGCCAGAAGCGAGCCGATGGAAAGATCGATACCAGCCGTCAAAATGACAAAGGTCATGCCAATCGCGAGGAGGCCCGTGATCGAGACTTGCCGCATCACGTTGAACAGATTGATCGACGACAGGAAGCGTGGCTCCATGATGGCGAAGACAGCCATGAGGATGAGCAGAAAAATCAGCGGTGCAAAACGGGCGATGAAGCCGAAGGCATCGAAAGATCGATCGGTGCTTGTGGTAGCCATGTGTCAACTTCCCTTTTTAAGCCGCCTTCAGGGCGCTGAGTGTCATTAAAGTCATGAGTTGTTCTTGTGTCGCACCACGGCCCGGCACTTCGCCTGTCACGCGTCCCTCGCGCATGGTGACAATGCGATCAGCCAAGGCCAACACTTCCGGCAGTTCCGAGGAAATCACAATGATGGCGATGCCATTTTTGGCCATGTCGATGAGCAGGTTGTGCACTTCGACTTTAGCGCCAACGTCAATGCCACGTGTGGGTTCATCAACGATCAACACACTGGGGCGCAGCGCCAGCCAGCGGGCCAGCACCACTTTTTGCTGATTGCCGCCCGAGAGATTGCCGACCAGCTGATCGCCTGACGTCATGTGGATGTTGAGGGCTTTGCGGTAGTCCTCAACCAGGGATTTTTCTTTCCGTGTACTGATGAATGAACCCCATGCGCTGATCCGGTCATGGGCGGCCATGGAAAGATTGGTGCGGATGGCGAGGCCCAGAAACAACGCCTGTTGTTTGCGGTCTTCCGGCACGAGTCCAATGCCCATGGCAATGGCGTCGGCAGGGTTTCGGATATTGACGGGTTTGCCGCCGACCAGCACTTCGCCTGAATCGATCCGGTCAGCCCCAAAAATGGCGCGGGCCGATTCTGTGCGGCCAGCACCCACAAGCCCTGCAACGCCTAGAATTTCGCCTTTGTGCACTTTGAAGGAGACACCGTGTAGTTCGATGGCGCTTGCATCAGAGCTTTTGCGGCGGCGTGAGAGATTTTTAACTTCGAGGGCCACTTCGCTTTGGGCCGTCGTTCCTTGACGCTGTGCCAGCAGTCCCACTTCACGCCCCACCATCAAGCGAATGATGCCTCCGATGGTGATGTCTTTCACAATGCCTGCACCGACGTGATGACCATCACGCAGCACTGTGTAGCTGTCGCAAATTTCAAATACCTCTTCGAGGCGATGGGTGACAAATATTGTGGAGATGCCTTCGGCCTTCAGGGCGCGAATGATGACATAAAGTTTTTCAACTTCAGAACGGCTCAAAGCTGATGTGGGTTCATCCATGACGATGAGGCGCGACTTCATGGAGAGTGCACGGGCAATCTCCACCATTTGCTGTTCGGCCACCGCAAGATCGCGCACGGGGGTGGAGGGATCACGGTCAAGCCCGATGCGTTTGCACAGAATGCGGGTTTCAGCTTCCATCTTGGCGTGGTTGACGAAGAAGCGGGAGCCGGGCTCTCGACCCACAAATACGTTTTCTGCAATGGTCATGTCAGGGGCGAGCGTGAATTCTTGATAGATGGTGACAATGCCTGCGGCTTGCGCGTCCTGCGGGGAGGCAAAAGTGATGGGCTTTCCGTCGAATTCAATTTGGCCGGTGTCAGGCGCTTGTGCACCCGACAGGACTTTCAGCAGAGTGGATTTACCTGCACCGTTCTCACCCAGAAAAGCGTGGATTTCCGCTTCGCCCACGGCGAAGTCAACATTCTCCAAAGCCTTTACACCGGGGAAAGACTTGGAGATGCCCGTCATGCGGAGCAGGGGGCGACTATCGTTTTGCTGAGTCATGTGCGTAAAGAGGCCAGCCGTCAGGGAGACCGGCTGGCCTGATCGCTTCGTTTTACTTCACTTCACCCAAGCGTTCAGCGATGTTCAGGTTTTCCTTGGTCACGGCTACAGGCGTGAGCAAGATGACTTTTTCCGCTGGCATGGTGCCATCTTTCAGGAAGGCCACGAGAGTTTGCACACCCAATGCACTTTGTTGGCCGGGGAACTGCTCAATAGTTGCAGTCAACCCCCCATCGCGCACCTGTGCCAAGGCTTCCGGCAAGGCGTCAAAACCGATGATGGCGATACCGGAAAGGCCGCGACCTTTTACAGCTTCCATCGCACCCAATGCCATGTCGTCATTGGCGGCCACAATCACCTTTGGTGCTTCGGCGAGGCCAGAGAGTGCGGCCTCCGTCACTGACAGGCCCTTGGCGCGATCAAAGCCTGCGGTTTGTTCAAACACGATTTTATATTTGTCAGCCATGCCATCAAGAATATTGTGCAAGCCCTTGTTGCGGTCAATCGCCGGAGAAGCGCCGGACTGGCCTTGCAGGTTTACGATCGTTGCACCATCAGGGAACATCGACACGATGAGGTTGGCCTGGGCCTCGCCACCCTTCACGTTATCAGCACCAATATGGGCGAGAATGCCTTCAACGGACGGCACGCGACGGTCTACGGTCACCACTGGAATCTTGGCCTCTACAGCCTGCTGCAAGGCAGGGGCCATGGCGTCCACTTCATTCGGACTGATGACGATGCCTTTCACACCTTGTGTGATGGCAGCTTCAACATCGGCAGTTTGTTTGGGAGAGGAAACTTGGCCATCGCTTTCGATGGCTTCATAGCCTTGCTTTCCAATTTCGGCTTTGAAGGCATTCATCATATGTACGAAGAAAGGAAAGGTCAGGCCCGGCACCGAGGCCAGAATTTTATCCGCTGCAAGTGCAGTGGTCGTGCTGGCTGCAAGGGCTATCGCTGCAACGCCGGTCATCAGTGTACGTCTCGAAATACGTGTCATCTGCTATCACTCCCATTGGTTTTTGTTGTGAAAGACTTGATTGTATTCCCCCGGGTGCACCGTGCACTTAACTGATATAACAGTTAAGGGTTGAAAAGGGAATGGCAGACATGCGAAATGCGCCGCACAATAATGTGTGGCGCAATGTGGTGAATAATCGGACTTGAGACATGATGGCACATATGCTATCACTGTGACATGATCGTTGTTGTCGATACCAACGTTTTTGTCTCTGCCGCTATGAGCAAGAATGGTGCGTCGAGGCAGATCATCAGGTTGTGTTTGCTGGGGTCGCTGACACCATTGATGGGCAATGCATTGTTCGCGGAATTTGAAGATGTGTGTTCACGTGACAAACTGTTTGATCCCAAATTGATCACGCGGGCAAACCGGACTGTGTTGCTGGATGCATTCTTGGCGAGTTGTCGTTGGGTGCCTATATACTTTCTGTGGCGGCCCAATTTGCAGGATGAGGCTGACAATCATGTTCTGGAATTGGCGGTTGCGGGAAATGCATCGTGCATCATCACTTCAAATAAACGGGACTTTATGAAGTCTGAACTGAAATTTCCGGGCCTCAACATTCTCAACCCGGCGGAGTTCTTAGACAAAGGATATGTAGAACGATGAGCACACTCACCATTCGCCTGGCAGATGATCAGCATGATCGGCTGAAGACGCTTGCTTCACAGAGGGGTCTTAGCCTCAACAAGCTGTTTGAGGAATTTTCGGTTAAAGCCCTAGCGGAGTTCGACACTGAAAATCGCTTTCGAATTCGGGCAGCGCGAGGTGACAAGGCCAAGGGTTTGGCGATTCTGGATGAGTTGGACCAGCAGCACAGAAACAGATGAGATAGCTAGACAGAAAAGCTGGATTCCGTGTCGCAGCCCGTCCCTACCTAAGGCAGACTCCGCTACGCTACGGGGCTTTGCACAGAGTGACGGCTGTGAAAAAAGGTTAACATGCCAAACAGAACTTTGAGCACACTTCTTGCTGCCATCGCGATGATCTGCGGCATCGCTGTTTGGAATGCAGGTCCGCCGCAAAAACTGCCCGAAATCTGCTACGGCAAAACATTGGAGCGATCGCTTATGGACCGCGTCGCAAAAATCGCACTCAATGAAGCGGTCAAGAAAAAAATCTCGCTACAGGGTTATGCGGGTTTTATCGCAGTTGAAACAGAGTCAAACATATTTCCGCTTCGGCTCATTTATGCGTTAAGGTTCTCACCATTTGAATGCGATCACTTAGGATTGGACGGTGGCGGTTTTGACATTGAAGTGGATCGCAAAACTTTGAAGGTTATGACAAGCTATGTCAGCGCTCTTTGACTTCTATTGGTGGCTCTCCAAAATTCCTTCAATGATTATCCCTCGGCACTGGATGGACCTTGCCAACGCGCTGGAACTTCACTGCGCCTTTTAGCACCATACCCTGCGCCAATTGATCCGTCTCTTTGCGGAAGATTTCTTGCCAGGGGGTTTGGGATTCGGGGACTTTGTAGCCGCCGTTTTTTTCCAGTTCGATGTGGCGGGCTTTGAGTTCGGCGTCGGAGATCAGCAGGTTGCATTCGCCTTTGTTGAGGTCGATGCGCACCATGTCGCCGTTCTTCAAGACTGCTAATCCGCCGCCTGCTGCGGCCTCTGGTGATGCGTTGAGGATGGAGGGCGAACCTGACGTTCCGGATTGTCGGCCATCGCCTACGCAGGGAAGTGAGCGGATGCCGCGTTCCAAGAGATAATTGGGTGCCCGCATGTTGACGACTTCTGCGGCTCCGGGATAGCCCAAGGGGCCCACGCCGCGAATGAAGAGGATGGTGTTTTCATCGACGTCCAATTTCTTGTTGTCGATGTTGGCGTGGTAATCTTCTGGGCCGTCAAACACGATGGCCTTGGCTTCGAAGGCGTTGGGGTCTTTCGGGTTTGACAGGTACCGCAAGCGGAATTCTTCTGAGATGACGCTTGTCTTCATAATGGCTGAATCGAACAAATTGCCTTTCAGCATTTTGAAGCCTGCGTGTTTTTTGATCGGGTCGTTAAACGCGCGGATGACTTTGCGGTTCCACGAGAATTTGCCCTTGTTGTTTTCTCCAATGGTCTTGCCATTGGCGGTGATGCAGTCTTCGTGAATTTTTCCTGCTGATATTAATTCCGCGATGACCGATGGCACAGCGCCTGCGCGATGGAAGTCTTCACCCAGATATTCGCCAGCGGGCATCATGTTCACAAGCAGTGGAAGTTCATGGCCCTGCTCTTCCCAATCGATGACATCAAGTTGCAAGCCCAAATGCCGGGCGATAGCGTTCAGATGATTGGGCGCATTGGTGGAGCCACCGATGGCGGTGTTGACGCGGATGGCGTTGATGAAGGCTTCGCGCGTCATGATCTTGGAAGGTGTTAAATCCTCCGCCACCATTTCAACAATGCGTTTGCCCGTCTCATAAGCCATTTGGCCACGCTCGCGATAAGGGGCGGGGATGACGGCGTTATAGGGCAGACACATGCCCAGCGCTTCCGTGAGCGAGTTCATGGTGGAGGCCGTGCCCATGGTATTACAGTAACCGGTTGAAGGCGCTGATGAGGCCACGAGGTCGGTGAATTCCTTGTAGTTGATTTCGCCCGTGGCGTATTTTTCACGCGCCAACCAGACGATGGTGCCAGAGCCTGTGCGCTGGCCTTTATAGTCGCCATTGAGCATCGGGCCTGATGACAAGGCGATGGCTGGAATATCAACCGTGGCGGCTGCCATCAAACAGGCCGGCGTGGTTTTATCGCAACCGATGGTCAGCACCACGCCGTCAAGCGGATAACCATGCAGCACTTCAACCAGCGAGAGATAAGCCAGATTACGGTCAAGCGACGCCGTGGGGCGTTTTCCCGTTTCTTGTATCGGGTGAATGGGAAATTCCAGGGGAATGCCACCCATGGCAATAATACCGTCACGCACCCGGCGCACCCAGTCAACGTGGGCGCGGTTGCAAGGGGAAAGATCAGAACCTGTTTGTGCAATACCAATGATGGGCTTGCCGCCTTGAAGCTCGCCTTGGGTAAAACCGTAGTTGAGGTAGCGCTCCACATAAAGTGCTGTCATGTCAGCATTGGCGGGATTATCGAACCAATATTGCGAGCGGAGTTTGAGAGGTGGGTGCTTTGGGGTGCTCATGACATTACGGCCTCATTTTGAATTGTCATACAAATGTTAGCGCGAGCGAGGGTAGACGTCCATTGCTTTTCAAAATTTGACCATTTGAACAAAATCTGCCAACTT